>WFRC01000336.1 GCA_015486685.1 Caldifarciminota bacterium | reverse complement strand
TAAATATAAATAATAATTAAAATAATGCAAGGGAAAAATGCACCATTTGGGAATGTCAGGGTTATAAAAACTACAAAACAACGCATTCACACGGTAAATGCACTCCATACTCCCAGATGAACTGGGAAGTAAGAAGTAAGAACTGAGAAGTGGGAAGTAAAAAATCGTCAATCGTAAATCGTAATTCGTTAATTGTAAAAATAACAGAATAACTACGCCTTTCTTATGAGAGTGTTCATTCGCTTCGCTCACTCACGCCTTCGGCTTCCACGCCTGCCTCTGGCAGGCTCGCAATGACAATGAGAGAAAAGCCTGTGAGGTCGTCTCGTCCATTTCGTTTATTTCGTTCCTTACACTTTTAACATTTAACTGTATTCTAATCCTTATCACCAAATCATCGTATCACCGTTCTCTTTTTTTGCCAACGGCTACCGGCTGTTTTTCTTATTTTTATGCACCCTGATTGCTATCTTACCCCAACCCAGGATTTGTCTCCGTTTATGGGCAACTACTATAATCACACCATTTACATAATCTTTTCCCATAGGAATAGCAGCCGCTTTAAACATCCCATCTGGAGAGATTATCCCTATTTGTGGAGGTTTCACCCTCCATAAAAAATCAGCAGGAATGATATTTCCACTTTCATCCCTGAGAACAGCACTAAATTTTATACTTTCTCCTTCTCTGAACAGGTGTTTATCCGGTGAAATTTGCACATCTGGATTTATTCCACATACAACAAATGCCCTATCGGGCAGGATGCCTGTTTCTCTGGGTAAAGAAACAGTAATTACTCCTATGCCCTTTCTGGCTGGGGTAAATACACCATTCTGAGTAATTGTGCCAAAATCCTGTGGTTGAACATTCCATCTTATTGGCACAGGTGCATTTGAAGGAGATACCTGTCTTCCCCTAAACATCAGTATAAATTGCTTACTCTGACCAGAATTTAAGGAAGTAAATTTCGGCCGAATGTAAACCCTGCCCTTTACCTTTGGCCTTATAGCAACCCTCGCAAATCCTATTCCCCTACCAAATTTTGGTGGCACAATTGCAACTACCTTCCCCCTTATAGATAATACACCTGCTGTAAATGTTCCATCAGGAGTTATTGTCCCCATCCTTCTGGGAATTACTTTCCATTTAAGAGGTATTCTGATAACATTTCCATCCCTGTCCCTTACAATACATCTGAAATGCTTTGTTTCTCCTGCTCTCAATAATACATTTTGAGGCGTAATCTCCACTGTAAGCACTCCACCACCCACAACGACAATAGATTTGCCTATCAATGTTTTTCCCTGCTTTGAAACCTTTGCAGTGATGAGCGCTTTGCCTGGAACAGAAGGGGTAAACACACCATTTTCTATTTTTCCAATATTTTGAGGTTGAATCTGCCATTGTATTTCCCCTGCATTCTCTATGCCTTTTACCCGGAACCTTACTTCCCTGTTAACTGATGTCCTTGTAAATCTCGGCATAATAATAAGTCTTTCAGGCAGGTTCGCTGTTATTATGGGAACACTAAGAATTATAGATTTTCCATCCTGTTTAATTAATGCAACAATACGGCCTCTGCCCTTTTCTCCTGAAGGGGTAAAATTCCCATTTTTATCTATACTTCCTATCCGTTTTGGAATAACTCTCCATTCCACTGACACAGGAGGTGCAGGGGTAACCTTAAACTGAGTGCCTTTGCTGTCCTTTATTTCAAAGAACGATGGTTCTACATAATAGGATATATTCTTGTTTACAATAACATAAGCAAATCCATTACCTCTCTCATTACCATACTTTACATTTGCTATTAGAATACCTTTACCTTCTTTCTCTGAGATAAATTCTCCATTCTTTACCTTACCCAGAGATTTCGGTGAAACCTTAAATTTTACTTCGCCATTCACAATATTTCCATTATTATCCCTTATAATTACCTTTACAGGCACTCTGGCATTGAGGTTTACCTTAATGGGATTTGGATATATGTTTACATAAATGCCTAATATTAGAAATATCATCTTTCCGCTACCTCCATCACTTTATTAAACATTATCTCCTCTTTCCTGTTGCCCATTGCAATTTTGAGATAATGGGAACCATCAGGAAGTTCTTTAAGATATTCACTCTCAATTTCCATAAAACCATTTACAGGCTTATAATCAATTACAAAGGTTGTATCGTCTATTGTAATGGATAATTTTCCATTCCCTTCTCCTGCAACGACAATAGAGGAAAGAGATGGAAGATAATCACCATCTGATGGGAACACAATCTTTATGCCCTCTATAATATTCTCTTTTTGAGGAGTATGTTTTGCCTTTTTCTCATTTTTAACAATAACCCTTCTCTCGGGAGGGACCTTACCTTTTGGGGTTGGCTCAATTATTTTGGTAAATTTTATTTTATTATGCGTATTTGTGGGTACAAATAGCAGAAAATGAAATATCAAAAATGCAATCAAGATTGAAACAAAAGAAAATACAGGAATATAAAAATATACTATCTTCTTTCTTCTCCTGCGTTCCACAGACTGGATAATTCTTCTTTCAAATCCCTCATCGGGTTCGGGTGTTTTAGTGTTTTTTAATAAATCATCTATTCTATTCATTATTCACCTCTAATGTTTTCTTTAGTAAATCCTTTGCCCTTGCCAAGCGTGATTTTACTGTCCCTTGAGGAATTTTAAGGATTTCTTGAATTCCTTTATAATCAATTCCTTCAAAATAATATAAAACTGTTATCTCCTTTAACTTTGGAGGCAAAGAAAATACAGCCCTTCTGATATCCACTCTCTCTTCCATCGGAAATTTTTCATCACCTATATCATTTACATCCTCAATAGAAAGAAATCTTTTAGACTTTTTCTTAAATTTATATATCTGATTTAAGGCAATTCTATATAAATAGGTAAAAATATGGGATTCTCCTCTAAAAAATTTAATCCTTCTATAAGCATAATAGAATACATCCTGCGTTATATCCTGGGCATCTGCCTCATTACCTACCATCCAGTATGCCATCCTGTATATCCTCCTGCTGTATTTATTGACAACCTCTTCAAAATCCATAAGGAAAGTGTGGGGCATTCCTGCCCCACACCTTTAAGTTTGACTATTTCGTCCTGTATGGTATTATCCAGGCCTCAGAATCATAAGGATAGGTAGTTTCGTCATCGCTAAATATGGTATTGTATTCAATTACATCCACAGCAGCAAGATACCTACCCGTATTTCTTGGCGTTTTCCACCATCCTGTAAATACACCTGAACTTTCAAGTTGGAACATCCATCTGTGGTGTCTCGTCCCTCTTCTGGAGTGAAGGAATACAAGTACAGACTCTGATGGGTCTACATAAACCGTAACATTCACGCTATCATTGCAGGATAATTTAAGGACATTTGTTGTATCAAGGAATGCAAGAGGGTCTGTGATAATAACAGTATCCGTATTAGTAGTAATTTTAACGCTATCAATGGATACTGTATGATTCGGTGAGTCAATCAAAGCACCTGTCAACTTCTTAATCCTCCATCCGTGATGTCTATTGGGGTCTCCATCCTTCTTGAATACACCATATCTTATTATGGTATCCTGCAGGTGTTTAGAAGGCAAAGTTTCTATCTGTGGAGGATTTGCGTTAATAACAGAAAATCTGTGGAATATACCATCAATATTTCTGGCCCAGGTAACATAAGCACTATCCCCTGCCACATCCACAGATACCTCCGGAGGGGCATTTAAGGTGTCTTCTCTGTACCACAATATTCTTGTAGTATCCTTTCCACCTGACGATGTGAGGGTATCTCCTCCCTCCTGCCCTATGTAGGGACCTGCTCCGAACCAATCAGAAAAATCCGATGTGATGATGTCTGTAATCTCCTGGCTGTCTGATGTCTTTGAGCATCCAGCAAAAATCACCAGCAAGGAAACCACAATGAATAAGTACTTCTTCATAAACACCTCCTTGTTTAATAAGTTATAAGTTAAAACGCTAACCGACTACCGCTATCCGCTTCCCGCTAAAAATAACAATGCGGAACTGAGAATGCGGATTTAACAGATTAACAACGCATTCACACGGTGAATGCACTCCAAACTCCCGGATGAACCGGGAAGTAAAAAATCGTTAGGCGTAAATCGTAATTCGTTAATCGTAATAACAACGCTTATTTTATCCAACATCCAATATCTTCTATCTCCTTACGCTTTACGCCTCACGCTTCACGTTCTTTTCTCTCTCGTTTTTCACGAATCACCACCACGAACACGTTTGTTAATCCTTTACCCATTCACCCATTCTCTCATCTGCTCATTCACTCTTCTTTTCTCAACCTCAACCTGTCTTTTTCCGTATCACCATATCATCGTATCACCGTCTTTTTCGTTGTTTTCGTTCATTTCGTTAATTATTTACAATAAATATACAGCAAAGCGAAATAACGCGAAGCAAATATACGCCGAAGGCAAATTAACTGATTTTTTACCTTCTATTTTCTTTCATAATTTCGCTCCCAATCTTTTAATTCTTGATTCAGTCAATCTCATTCTACCCAACAACTCAGCAATATTTCTCATCAGAAATCTTGCTTTCGGGATTGTTCGCCTGATACCTTCTATCGTTATTCTCTGCCTCGGTTTCTTTATTTCTCTTATACCTTTAATAAGCCTTTCCGCAGATAGAATCTTCTGAGACACATCTTTAATCCTCTTAACAGGTAATCTTCTTACTTCCTGCTTCAGGTTATAAAATCTATCCTTTGTATTTAAATACAATGTAAGCGCTTCTTTTTTCTTCCCCTGGTTAAATAGAAGCAAAACCCTTTGCAGGTTGGAATTTATATTATTCAATGTATTATTTATATTCCTTACCTTCATCATTGTAAGGGGAAATAGAGCCTTAAAATTTATACACACCAGCCATATATTTTCTATCTTATCCTCAATCATTCCTGTATTTTTCTCTCCCACAATTTTACCTGCCTTTTGCAATAATATATTTGTTTTCAATTCTATCTGCCTCACCTTATTTCTAAGTTTCTCTGGTGAACCCGCCCTTATGAAAATTCTCCTTAATCTAAGGGTAAGGAATCTTAATTTAACCCTTTTCCTCATAATAAGAGGAATGGTAGACTTCTTATGCTGAATTTCCCACTGTTGTATAAGGTTTTTTAATCCATTGTAGGTAATTTCTGTCCGTTGAATAAGGATTTTAACATCTGCATCTCTCCACCTCTCCCAGTGAACTACTTTATCAGGGACAAAATGTTCTCTTAATATCTTTCTCTTTGATGCCCTTACGAGTTCACCCCTCCTGGCTAAAATTCTTTTCTTACTGACACCCCATACATCAACTATTCCTTTAAATATATATGTTTTTGATTCCCCATTTTCATACTCAACAGAAAACTCGGTTCCTCTGACACCGCAGGAAACAACGGGATTTTTTATTGTAAACTCTTCATTGCCTCTTAGTTTTTTTACAAAAGCCCATACACCACCCAAAAATAATTTCAATCTTCTGATTTTATCCTGCTCGGAAAATCCCAATTTTGTTTTCTCTTTCAATACAACCTTTGTAGAATCCGAGTACTGAAATTCTATTTTTCCGCCCTTGCCTGTAATCAGAGTATCCCCATCTTGAACCTCCATATCAAGATAAACTGAAATAGTATCCTTACCCCTGATTAATTGGGCAGGTTCTTTATAAACTGTAATATTTGCCATTGAGATTAATAAAATTATCCACATATTTACCTCCACTTAGTTAGAGCCTTGAACAGGAAAAATGTTCCCTAAAAATTTTTTACAAATGAACATTTTGTCTGAATGGCACTTAAACTCTCCTCATAGGTAGAATTAAATTCAAGATTCAGAGCAGTATTGAACGGAGCAGGGATGTTTATCTTTAAGGATGGATTCAGAGAATAATCAGGTTTCGTGTATGTAGCCGCAATCCCACTTTCCAGATAGATAAAGGGAAAATTCACACTCAATACCGAATTTCCGGAATATGAAATAGTAGTATCAATAGAAATGCTTTTTGAATAGGAAAAACTCATATTCATAGATATAAAAGAATGGGACAGGATACTTCCAATCAAGATATATCGCGTGAAGAATGGATATAAATCAATCTCTTTTTGGTAATAACCTTCTAAATATACCGATACAGGCAAATTTGAGTATGAAATCTTTAATTGTTCATTATGGGCATTATCTGATTTCCCTACCTTATAATAATATAGGTTCCAGGAAAGAATATAGTGGTTATGAGTCCAATCCCCAGAAGCAAGGCATCCTATTCTTCCCGTGTAAAGATAGGGATTACCAAGCGTTAAGAAATGAGGTTGAAGCCCTCTTATTTCAAGATTAAAAGAAAGATTTTTTCTGGTCATTCCATATCCAGCAGAGATTGCATTTCCATCAATATAACCTTCAGATGAAAAAATGTTTGTATCTGTAGCAGTATGAACGAAATTTATATACATACTATCCAATGTAGAGTGTTTGAATATAAAAGATGGAGAAATTAAGATGGATTTTTCCGGCATTTCCACAGGAAAGTCTGAAATTGAGGTTGTATCATCACGGGCATCAAACATCAAAACATTTCCCTTTAATCTCTTAGAAAAAAGGCTTATATTTATCCCTCTAAATGTTCTTGGATAATCCATAAATATCGTATCTACAAGGTTTGAGACAAAAAAGAATGGATAGATTGTAAAATGGGAGGAGGTATATTGGGCATCCATTCCCAATCCTGTGGGACCATAAAGCGAAATTTCGGAAAAAATGGGACTAATTAATCCTCCATCAATAGTGAAATTTTTTCTTTTAATGTTTGTAAAGATGTAATATCCACCATAATATTCAGGGTCAACTGTGCCATTTATACTCAATTCACATAGGGGTGAAGTTATGGTAAAGAAGAGGTTTCCAATATAATATTTCCCGGGAGGATATACAGGCGCATATTCCATCGTATCTACCTCTCCTGTGTTTATTTCTATACCATTACTAAAACTTCCTGAAAGATTAACATTTATCCCCTTTTTCTTCTCTACTCTGAATTTCCATATTTTTTTAATATTAGATTTAACAAAAACAATCTTATGCATCCCTGAAGAATACGGTGTATCCGGCGTATACAAAAAATAGTCCTCTGTGAGCTCACCATAAATCCTGTTATCATCAAGATATACCTTTACCCCTGATGTATCAATCGGAGGTTCAAAAATTATGGTAATCTCCTCATTTGGGGCACAAACACCTTCTGGTGTCAACAATTCTATAGATGATAATAATAGAAAAACAACCATTCCCTAATCTTCTTTCATTTTTCTTAACCGCATAGCCATATAATTATCCTATTTTTCCATTTTAGCAAATAATTTTTAATATAAATTTTGCTGATGGGGACGGTGCTTGACTCTGTGACACTATGGCAATAATGAGATGCTGAAATAAATTCAGCATGACGCTCCCCTTCTCTCTGTCACCCTGAGTTAAACGAAGGGTCTCGAAAGAGAAAGAATGGCATAGAGTCCAAATTTCACCCTCACCTTAATCCTCTCCCCTGTCTGCGTGCGGACACGCACAGGTAGACATCAAGGGAGAGAAAAAATACTGAAAATGTCTTGATTTATTTTTATTGGTAGTTATATTGGGAAAGGAGGTATTATAATTATAAAAATGATATTGAAAAAGATTAAAGATTTGTTTGCTCCTTTTGGAGAAATAAT
>WFRC01000335.1 GCA_015486685.1 Caldifarciminota bacterium | reverse complement strand
CGAAGGATGTCTACTATGAGGTCAGGATGGAGGATATGATAAGGAATCCCGAGAAGGAATTAAAAAAGCTCATGGCGTTCCTGGGTCTGGATTTCGATAAGAAGATGATGGAGATAGACCTGAGCAAAGGACATATCGGCAGATGGAAAAAGGACCTTAAAAAAGAGGAAATTAGAGTGATAGAGAAGAATCTCGAGGAGATTATAGGGAAATATGGTTATAGGTAGAAAGTGGTTTATACAGTTGGAGGAATTAAGATGGGAGATTATGTGATTGATTTTCCGAAACAAAAAAAGAGCGCTGAAACGTCGAAGAAAGCAAAAGGAAATAGGATAAAGAGATTAGGACTGGGAAAAGATTTTCAACTAAAAAAGAAAATAGGTACTGTGTTTGGAGTTGCTACAAAAAATTTTAAAGGTACTTACCGGGTGATATGAAAATGTGTGGAATAAATGGTTTCAACTGGACTGATGAGGAACTAATTAAAAAGATGAACGAAGTGATTCGTCATCGGGGCCCAGACGATGAAGGAATTTATGTGAACAAGGATGTGAGCCTTGGTCATGTAAGACTTTCCATAATAGACCTTTCTGAAAAAGGACACCAGCCTATGATGGACTCCGCAGGGGAGGTTATAATAGTATATAATGGAGAGATATATAATTTTATTGAGATTAGAAATGAGTTGTCAAAAAAAGGATATTCTTTCAAGACAAAAACAGATACGGAAGTAATTTTATACGCATACAAAGAATGGGGATTTGACTGTGTTAAAAGATTCGATGGAATGTGGGCTTTTGCGATATATGATAAAAGAAAGCAGTTGATGTTTTTATCGAGAGATAGATTGGGAATTAAACCTCTTTATTATTTCAGAGATGAAAAAAATTTTATTTTCTCATCGGAGATGAAAGGCATAGCAGAAGTAAAAAAAATTAATATCAAAAAGAATATTAATAAAGATGCAGTGACTCTTTATTTTGCTCTCGGTTTCATTCCTGCACCATATTCAATATATAAAAACGTATACAAAGTTGAGCCCCATCAAAATTTGATTTTCGATCTAAGAAATAAAAAAATAAAAAAATGGTATTATTGGAACTTACCCAGATATGATCCTGTATATGCTAAAAAGAAGTTAATTGAAAAAGGAAAAAAATTATTTTATGATGCTGTGAGGCTAAGAATGCGCTCCGATGTTCCCGTTGGCGCTTTTTTAAGTGGTGGTTTGGACAGCTCCTCCGTAGTAGGAATTATGAAAGAATACACCAATCTCCGGATGCTTCATACTTTTTCCATAGGATTCGAAAAGAAATATGATGAAACAAAATATATGAACATAGTTGTAAACAAATTTCATACAAGACATCACCACTATAAGTATAAAAAGGAGGATTTTGAGAGATTCATAAGTGAAAAATACGCGGAAGTATATGACGAACCCTTGGGCGACCCATCTGCCATGCCAACATATAAAGTCTCTGAGATGGCGAACAAATTTGTAACTGTTGCGCTGGGTGGTGACGGAGGAGATGAAGTTTTTGGGGGATATACAAGGCATCTATATGCCTATAGAATAGATAAGATTAAGAAGATTCCTCGACCAATAAGGAGTGTCTTGTTTTATCTAATTCCCGAACTTCCTAAATTCCATAAGTTAAAAGAAGGCATGGAAATGTCTTTGGCAAAATCGGAAGAATTGTATTCCAAACTTTTCTCAAGAGGCTTCTTGGAAAATACCGTATATGATGCATGGATTTATGAGAAAATGAAAGTCTTGATGAGAACATCAAATTATAAGTTTGGTGAAGCTGTAAGAATTTTTGATTTATTGTATCGACTTCCTGAAGCATATTTGGTAAAAACAGATAGAGCATCTATGGCAAATTCTCTGGAAGTGAGATCTCCGTTTTTAGATCACAGATTTGCCGAACTTAGCCAAAGAATTCCTCTCGAATGGAAAGTAGATTCCTTTAAAACAAAGAAGCTGATGAGAAAAATAATAAAAGATATTGTTCCTAAAGAAATTTTATTCAGAGGAAAACAAGGATTTACGCCCCCCATAAATGAATGGATTTTTGAAAAAAAATATTTAGATAAAATATTTAAAAAAACAGAAATTCTTAAAGATCTAGCTCCTGAGATCTATGACTTTTTTGAAAATAAAGTTTTTGTAGATATAAATAGAAAGGAAAACCGTAAATATCTAATAAGATTGCTTCTCTTTCTACACTGGTGGGAAAAATGGATGGAATCTTAGGAAACAAATTCTTTATGGAAAAAGAATTAGAGGGAGACCAAACCAGTTATAAACTTCACGCAGCGGTCTTCTATGGATAGAATGCCACGATTTACCAAACCCACGCCCTGAACTCCAAGTATTCTCCTTTGCGCCCCTTCTTTTCTCAATTTCTTTAATTTACAAGTTCTTCATAGATTTCTTTTAATTCCCTAATTAATTTTTTTCTATCATATTTTTCTATCATGTCTTTTCTTGCTTCTTTTCCCATTCTTTTAAGTATATCTTCATTCTTAATCAAATATGAAATCTTTTCTTTTATGGCATTCACCTCACCAACTGGGACTATAAAACCAGTCTCTCCATCTCGTACGAGTTCCAAATTGCCCGGGATTTCTGTTACTATCGCAGGAATACCAGTAGAAAGTGCCTCCATCAAGGCATTGGGCAAACCTTCCGAATAACTCGGAAGAACGAATATATCGGCAGCCGCCATCCACATTGGAATCTCCTCATGAGATTTGGCTCCTGTAAACAAACAATTGCGGATGTTCTCTTTTATTGGACCATTTCCTATTATTATGAAAAGTACAGAGGGCATTTTCTTTGCACAACTATATATCAATTCTATGCCCTTCCTATGGGACAATCTTCCAACAAAAAGTACAATTTTTTTATTTTTTGGGATTTTTAACATCTCTCTCATCTTATTCTTATTTCTTGGATAGAAGATAGACGTGTCAACTCCTGCTCCGATGACTGCGATTTTTGAGGGCGGAATTTTCATTTCTTCTATCATCCTTTTCATCGGTGCGCTTCTAACGATTATCTTATCTGCCTTTGATACTACATATTTAAAAGCGCTAAATAACAGTTTATTTTTAAATGGAAGGATATATAAATCAGATCCGTGAAATGTTATAACAAAAGGTTTTTTTTTAATACTTTTTAGAAGCGCTGGAAGAAGAGTGGAATGGGGAGTATAATGAGCATGAATAACATCATAATCCAGAACAAGAGTTTTAAAAAAAACTTTAATAAAAAAAGGTATGTAATCAAGTCTGCTGTAATTTGTTTTGACAACCTTTATTATGTCTACTCCCAATGTTTGGAGCTCTTCCATTTCATATTTTACAAAGATACCTCTATATGGTATTTTTCGATTCGGATACATATGCGATATTGAGAGAACTCTTATTTTTGTTGCCATTCAAACATCTCTCCAGATAGGTATTAAATCTCTTCCTCATTCTCTATCAATGATTCTTTTTCGCGATACCATCGTACAAACTCTTTCAGGCCTTTCTCAATGCTAGTTCTGGGAGCATAACCCAGCATTTTTTGTGCTTTCGATATGTCTGCCCAAGTTATAGGAACATCACCCGGTTGTTCGGGGAGAAGTTCTATTTTAGGTTCTATTACTAAGATTTTGGACAATATTTCCAATAATTCGTTTAAAGAAATAGTTTTTCCGCTTCCCAAATTAAAAACTTCGAAGTCGTATTCTTTCTCCATTGCTAGTATGATGCCATTCACAATATCTGTTACATATGTATAATCTCTTTTTAATTTTCCATACCCAAAAAGAGGTATTTTTTCTCCTTTGAAGAGAAGTCTTGTAAATTTATGAAATGCCATATCTGGGCGCTGTCTAGGTCCATATACCGTAAAGAACCTGAGAATTGATGTTTTGATACCATATAAATGACTATATGTAGCACAATAAAGCTCACTCCCTCTTTTAGCAGTTGCATATGGCGATACTTGGAGATCAACCCGATCACTTTCTGAAAAAGGAATCTTAGAGTTTATTCCATAGACAGATGATGAAGAGCCGTATATAAATTGTTCCACTCCGTATCTCCTTGACATTTCAAGCAGATTGACCGTACCTTTAATATCTGTATCTATGTATATTATAGGATCAACTAAAGAAGGCCTCACACCTGCTATCGCCGCAAGATGTATTACTTTTTTAATGGGGTATTTCTGAAATATATTTTTAAGAGCGATTGTGTCTAGTATATCCGCCTCTATTAATAGTGAATTCTTATATTTAAGGATGTTTGAGATGTTATCTCTCTTAATTTCTGGGTTATAATTTTCATTAAAATTATCTAAGCAAAGCGTTCCATAATTTTCTCTAGATAATTTTTCGCACAGATGTGACCCGATAAAACCGGCTCCGCCTGTTACAAGGATATTGTAATTGTTCATATGCACACCAACCAGTGAGAGACATAGAGTGATATAAAAAGTTTATTTTAAAGCAATTTTTGAATAAAATTTGACCAAAGTCTCTATATAAAAAACTTTATATAATTTTTATATATCGCATTATAGAAACTGTAAAAACACGAAGCCATCTCTAAACAAAACGAATGTTCGATATCCTGATTATTCTAAAACATAGATTATTAACTGCTTTGAAGTTTAGCTACCGACCCATTCATATATCCTTTCTCCATACTGATCTGCATAGAGGAGCATCAGATTTGGATTTCGATTATATGCAGAAATAGGCGCACTCTTCCCTCCAAAAAATTTTTCTCCACCGGTTACATCCCTGTAGCCAACGATAAGGTATCTTG
>WFRC01000334.1 GCA_015486685.1 Caldifarciminota bacterium | reverse complement strand
GAAAACTTTTACAAGTGGAAAGGAGAATAGTATTAGGAGTGCCATAAATACTCCTAACCCCAATACAATATAGTTAAATACCACTTCCAAATCTTTTATTGCTTTTTCCTTGTCGTGATCAAGGAGTTCTATAAAAAGCGGGATGAACGAAACTGCGATTGCACTTGCCGTGATGTTTAATGTTACGGAGGTGATTGGAAAAGTTGCATTAAGTGCATCGGCAGCATGTGTTGTTCCGAAGTAGGCGCTGAATAACATATCTCTTGCAAGTCCGAGTAGGCGGCTTATTACGGCCGCTGCCATAAATATTAAAGATGCTTGGACAGCATTTTGTCTAAGATATTTTCGGGTATTCATTATTCCTTCAGTTTTTCTAAAATGCGATCTATCTCCTTGTATTTATTCTCCCAGGAATGCTTTTTTACTATTTTTGAGCGAGCAATCCTTTTTTCAATAGAATCATATTTTGTAAGCCTTACAATCTTATTTACAAATTTATCTGCATCATTAGAAATTTCAACTTCAGTTTTAAATTGTTGAAGTCCGCCAACAGGAGTTGATACAACCGGAACACCAGCTGCTAGATATTCGTAAATTTTTAGAGGATCAATGTTTTTAGTTAATCTATTTACCTTAAAAGGAATGATGGCACAGGCACTCTCTGCTAACAAAGGGGCAATATCTTTTTGAAGCAACTTCCCTTGAAATGTTATATTCTTGTATTTGGCAAGGGAGGAAGCATTTACTGAAATGGGGCCTATTAAAAGTAATTCCCAGTCAGGCAAACTCTTCGCTATTTTTTTTATAATGCCTTGGTCGAACCACTCCGCAATGGCGCCTACATATATAATTCTCTTTTTAATCTTGATGTGGCTACTGTTTAAAAGAGGAGAAGAAAATAACTTCCAATCAACCCCATTTCCTATTGTTTCGATATCTTTCTTTGCATCGTATCTTTTTAGTTTATTTTTTAATACTTTATTTGTTGTAATTACAACGTCGGAAAGTTGAACGGTTTTTTTTTCAAGTATATCCACAATGTTGGGATTCAAGAGTCCCGGATATGCAGAATGGTCATCAACGCAGTCATATATTTTTTTTGAATAGATTTTTTCAAGTGAGTAAGGCAAAAATGGCATATATGACCATGTAATTTGTGGGATAAAATGAATTTTATCAAATAGCTTTTGGAAATAACTTGTAAGAATGTTGTTATCCATCCTGTTTATGAAGAGATTTTTTTTAAAAAATGGCAGCCATGGTGGCGTAGTAGCAACAAAGAAACTATTTTCTACTTGTTTTACCCCATTTTTATAACTGCCTAAGCTCTTCAAGAATTCACTTCTATTTTTTAGAAGTGCAAAATAGGTTGCGGGGGGTTCAACAAATAGGATTCTAAACCCTATTTCTCTGAAATGCTTTGCAAAACGTTGTTTTCGTGTTGGAAGAGCAGAGAATCTATTTGTTGATATAAAAAGTAAATCTTCATTTCTCATTGCTTAAAATCTCCCCAATTGCAAGTAAGCCCCAAAAGTTTATGGAAATTCCCCATGTATCAAAAAGATTTTCAGTAAACATGTTAAGAAGGATTGAAAAAAGGCTTACTGCGATGAATAGAATTGTAATATTTCTTTTTGTATAGTATTTATAAAACAATTGTCCTACTTCCCAGCTTACCCATAGCACAAATGCAGTGAGTCCAAGCCAACCTGTTTCTGCAAGGGTTTTTATGTATACGCTATCCATTGAAATTCCTGCAAAGTAGCCGTACTTTTGAGAAGCAGATCCTCCAAATGTACCAAGCCCGCTACCTATCCAAGGGTGATTAGACGCATTTAGTATACCCTGTTTCCATCTAAAGAGCCTGCCTCCAAAATTTAAGCTTTTGTTCGAATACTCTTTACTGAAAAGGGTAGTAATACGGAGCCTGAATACTGGAATGAAAACAGCAATAATGACACTTATAATAATAAAAGTAGTACCTATTAAAGGATTGTAGCCCATAAATCCAGCAAAGATGGAAAAGGAAGATGATAACCAGGCAGCTCTACCAAATGTAACAAGTAATCCAAACAAGGTACCAGTAAAGGCAACTGAGTAAATTAATTTAGATATAATCCCCTTTTTTTTAATAATAAAAATTAATGAAAGAGGAAGTGCTATTTCAAGATAGGCGGCAAGCACATTGGGGCTACCTACAATAGAAAACGCTCGAGTATAGATAGAAGCCCTTTCTAGTTCTTTATCTACCCATAGGGCAGAGGAAGGAACCTTTATAATATACTGATAAATACCCACTATTGCCAAAAGAAAAGAAGATAATATTAAGCACTTAATGTAAAATTCAACCTCATCTATGGGAGTCAATAAAAGAATAATTAAAAAGAGTAGAAAAGGTTCAAAAAACAGCCTGAATTCGTGAACAAAAGCAATAAACATGTAATTATTTATGTAGAATGAAAAGAGTGTTATTATTGCAAAAAGGATTCCCCAAATAACAGTAATGTTTTTAAATAGGGTGAAAAATCTTTTCCGATGAAACGCAATGGATAAAACAAAAATGCTTAGAATAAATATATCATCCCATATGGTAGAGCCAGGAATATGAAACCTTCTTAATATATAATTTATCCAAGGGAAAAACGCAATAATTAATAACACAAAGTAGTTGAAATACCGTCTTAGATCGTCGTCCATAAATTACTTTATTTCTTTTACCTTAAGCACTGTAGTCCAAACTTTCCAGTCCTCACCATATACTGGTACATGTGCACCTGCCATTATTTGATATCTTCCGTACTGATATGACCAAGCATATTTTTTGTCCATAGACTTTGCAGTAATGTATACATCCTTAAAAACCGGATGGTTCTCAATGACAAAATGGCCACTAGAATTAATATTATATTCTTTTGCAGGCTGTACCTTTACCTCTGTTATAATAAAACATTTTTTGCCCGTTTCATCATATATTATATCATTCACTTTTATAGCACTTGCTACTTCAGGTTGTAAATTATCTGCAAGAAAAACTGTTTCAATGTAGTTACCATTTGCTAAAACTTCAGGATTTTTAGGATTTAGCCTTTTGTAAATAACTAGTACAATGGCCATAATAAGTGCAAAGATTAATATTGATAATAATATTCTTTTAAACATCTCCACCTCCTATGAAAAGTTTAAACGATGATATTATACCTTTAAAAAAACATTTTAAAAATTCGTCCTTGTCCTCGTAAAAAATAAGAATAGATGCGAACCTTCTAAAGATGAATAGTGGAAGGAAAAGAAAATAAAAATTAAACCATGGGAGCATTTCTCTTTGAGTAATGATATTATTCCTTGTGCCATAATAGAAACGTTTAGGACGTCCAGAATAAAATGTAAACTTCCTTCCCAATAATTGCACCTTCTTCCTAAATTTGGTAGGATGATAAATCTTACTATTAGGGACAGCATATCCTTGAAATCCATTCCTATGCACCCGCAATACATATTCAGTATCATCATACCACCCGAAAAAATCTCCCCTAAAAAATCCTACCTTCTCAAAAATATATTTTGGTAAAAATAGACCCAGCATGGGGCCAACAATGAAAGGAAAATATTGTTTCTTGTAGTTTTCATCAGAAATTCTTACAGGTATACCCCATGTTTGGTTATATAAATAGATATTATATAGTGGTTTTTGGAGCTTTCTGTCTCCATATATCACTGAAAGTAAAAAAAAGTTATTACCTATTTCTTTTGAGAGTTTACTATTCATCTTTATAAGATTGGAGAGTGCATCTTTTTCAATAATTGCGTCATCATCAAGCATCCAGATAAAATCATAGCCTTCTTCGTAAAGATATCGCTGTCCCCTCTCTGCCCCTCCAGCAGGCCCATAATTTTTATCCAGAGAAAGCAGGGTAACTTCCGGAAACTCTTTCTTAAGAAATTGTGGGGTACCATCTGTGGAGCCATTATCTACAACAAGAACTTTATCAGGTTTCAAAGAACTGTTGAGGACTGATAAAATACATTCCTTAACAACTTCTTTTCGGTTAAAAGTGATAATTAACGCTGCTATCTGCACTTACATTCTCTCCTTTTTATTAATGCTCATAAGGTTCATTAAAAAAGATAGTATTATCAAAGTATTGTAAACAATAGAAATTCTTGGTTGCATGTATACACCTGAAGAAAGAATTTTATGATTCTGATAAAATGCGTTAATTTTCTTACAAAGTCCTATAGTTATAAGGGGCAATCTATGTACCGAGTAGTTTCTTGTTATATTTTTAAGCTCTTTTTCAAGGTATATAAAGTAGTTTAATAGTTCTTTTTCTTCTTTGCTATTAAGCAGGGACAAATCTGTTTTATTTATTCCTTTATAGCTAACTCCTTTTTCTTTGCCCTTTTTTAAGATACTTTTTAAGCGCGCATAAGTATACTGGACGTAGTAAACGGGGTTGTCTATTGATTCCTTTTTTGCAAGGTCCATATCGAAATCTAAGTGAGTATCGGCACTTTTCAGCAGAAAGAAAAAGCGTGCAGCATCTTTGCCAACTTCTTCTATTAATTCGTCTAACGTAATAAATGTGCCTGTATGTTTTGACATCATTACTTCTTTTCCATTCTCGTAAAGGTGGACGATTTGATAAATAATAACATCCAGGAAATCTTTAGGTATCTCCATTCCTTGAATTAGGGCCTTCATCGGGATGATATGTCCGAAATGGTCTGCCCCCCATATATCAATTACTTTTTCAAATCCTCTTTTCCATTTGTTTCTATGATATGCTGCATCAACAAGTGTATAAGTAGGTTCCCCTGTTTTTCTAACGAGCACTCTGTCCTTGTCG
>WFRC01000333.1 GCA_015486685.1 Caldifarciminota bacterium | reverse complement strand
AGGGCATCTTTGAGGAAACCTTCTCCGTTTCTATTTACAATAACAATACTTACCGTATTTTCCATTAAATCTCCCTTGCTGAAAGTGTCACAGAGTCAAGCACCGTCCCCAATTTGGATTATCTTAATAAAACAACCTTTTTAGTAGATTTTACATCGGGCGCGTTTAGTCTGATAAAATATATCCCAGCAGGCGATATTTTCCCATCATCCATTTTTCCATCCCATCTTATAGATATTCTTTTTTTCTCTACATTCCCCTCTATCAGTGTTTTAACAATCCTCCCTGTAATGTCATAAACCTTTATTGAGGCATATCCCTGCACAGGTATTACAGCATTTATATTAAAACATGAAGATGGATTTGGATAAACCAGAAATTTTTTGGTTATCTGTTTATCCCTGCTTTTTCTCTCCTTTATACCATTAAGCGTCATCAGTCTGTTTACAGCAATTTTACCTGCTGAAATTGCAGCATCCCTTTCCATATATGAAAGCAGGAAACCAAATATGATGACCCCACCTGTTGAATCAATATATTGAGAGGCACAGACCTTGCCATCAAAGGTGGTATCCCCTGTGCCAGAGATATAATAATATGCAGGTTTCCCATCGACAGGTGTAAAGATAGTAATTTTTTCGAGTGTATCTCCCCAATTTGAATAAAGCCAGGTTGAATCTACCATTATGGAGGGATAACCAAAATCACCTGTTGCACCGATGAAATCCAGATTAGATTGAGAGTGTATATCTTTTATGTGAAGATATTTCCGGGTATGATAATCGTCGGAGAAATTAAGATTATCTGAACCCACTACCCACAGCCTTCCACCTGCTTCCAGATAATCCTCTAATATAGACTCCATCTGTGAGAAATTATTAGAATAGGAAAGAGGAAAATCGTGATGCCATATGAGGAGGATATAAGGGGAAAGGTCCTGAAGGGAAGGAGGGTTTGAACCATCTGAATTATCCCAGTCTGTGTATGTATATCCGGAAAGGATTGTATGATAAAAACTATCTGCAACAGAATCAGGGGCATATGGAACATTATTAGGGGTTTCATCCACCAGTAATATACCTGAATCAAATCCCATTGGAAGACCGCAGGCGGTATCAGAGGCATCGCTTTCAAGTCCGGATGTATCAACTGCTACAGCATAATAATAGTAATGTACCCCGTTGATAAGGGAGGTATCTCTTAGACTTGTATTTGAAATGCTCCTGATTAATGTAAATGTAGATTCCTGTTCGCTCCTCCTCCATATATTGTATGATACTACATCTGCACTGGGAGAAGGTTGCAATGTAATATCAATATATGCATTTTTACCCCAGGTTGCAGAAATAGAGGGCACAGGATATGGCTTGCCAAAGGGCACAGATATTTCATCAGAATATCCACTCTCCTGATTCAGGGTATCCACCGCTGTTATCACATAATAATATGTATTTCCTATTACAAGATTTGTGGTATCAAGGTACGACTTTTCTGGAAGAAGAGTAGTATTTAATTTTGTATATGGTCCACCAGTGGTATCAGCCCTGTAAACATTAAATCCCTTGATATCCATCTCATCCTGCTCCCATTTCAAATATACACTTGTATCTGTTCTTGTGGCATTAAGATACCTTGGAGCAGCAGGGGGAAATTCTGGAGGCACCATATAATCCGGCACACCATCGCCTGTGATAAACACAGTATCACCTGTAGAAGATACGACGAAATCCCCCTTGTTACCATCACCATCTGTATCCACACCAGGATTATCATATACCTGATAACCCTTCCAGATATTATCTGCAAGGGATGAGAAGTCATACTGGCCTATTACATATGAGTAATGAAAATTCTCTCCACCTGCATACTCAAGGGCAAATCTAAAACTATCCCCTGGTGCAAGAGAAAAACCACCAAATGATAATAGATATCGGGTATCATTTATGGAATCTATCGCCGGAGGCCATCCTCCAGGCCATTTAGCATTTACTCCATTAGGTCCAACCTGGTCAGGGTCAACACCTCCTGCTGCAGTTGTATCGGATAATATCCAGTATTTTGCTGTATCAGGATTATCTACAAGAGGTGAAGACGGTGTACCTCCATTCGGGTCACCTAATAAGCCACCAGGTCCCCAATCAAGGCTTGAGTCAGAGTCAGAAAACCACCAGTTGTATAAAATCTTTTTATCCCGAGGATAGAGAACAGAGGCTCCTGTAACAGATGGATTATCTGATGAGCCACCGCTATTTCCATCATTAAATCCGTCTGCATCTGCAAGCCATGCCGTATTGATATAACTCTTCGGGTCCTGATATTTTGGTGTACCACCCACATCCTGTGAAAGATAACCACCACCTGAGTAATGATACAGGACTGTCCCGGCAGGCCAGAGTGTATCGCTTTCATCTGCCCATCTTCTGAACCCTGTTGCATCATCCTGGGCACCATACCATGCTTCTGCCCAATCAGATGTAACAGGATGGCAATCTCCATCAATATAAAGTCCTACATATATACTATCCAGATTATATGTCCCTATATTCTTTATCCAGTATTCAAGTATTATACTACCACCTGGATACCACCAGGCGTATCCATTCTGCTTAATCTGGAGTCCTAATGGGAAATGCGTATCCGGTGAGTATGGTGGGCCTACTGTATCTGTATATTCAGTAATGATATCCTCTTCTGATATAGCATTCGGGTCATAATATGGAGAGGATGGGTTGATAGACCTCTTAATAATAGTATCTGCTGAATCTGAACCAGGAAACATCTCGTTTTCTGCCTGCCATCCATCTGTCCCGACGCTTGTGTGATAGTCAGAGCCAACCTTTGCCCCTATCCATAAAGCACCCTGAAAAAGATATTCCTGCCTTGAATATTTGGGAAATTCGCACGACCACATATATTGAGAATACTCCCCTGCATTTCCAAAATATCCCCAGTTTGAAAGGACAAGTCTTAAATCAGGCTCTTGAAATGATTTTATCTGGAAATTTGTGGCAGATTTAACCATAGCAGGTTTATACCCCTTAAATGGGAAGAATATAAAAAATAATATAAACATAATCACCTCCTGTTCATTATAAAATAAAACCCATTCTCAAATTTGTCAAGAGAAAAATGCCAATGTCTCTTCCTTTTTTCAGGTATCGGGAAAAATTAGGCACAGAAAATACAGAGAAAATAAAGTCCCAAATCAAAAAGACAGCCGTCAGCAAAAAAACTTGATTTTTTCATATTTCTGATTATAATTTATAAAAAGGAGGAGTAAAGATGGAGAAAGTATTGAAAAAAAGTGTAGACAACCTTATTGTATATATGTAATTAAATGAAAAGGTCTGAGATAAAAGCTATATTAAGGGATATAAATTTTATACCCTCAAAATTCAGGGGACAATCCTTTCTCTTAAATGAGAGAATTGCAGAAAAGATTGTATATGAGGTAGAGCCTGAAGTGGGGGAGAGGGTTCTGGAAATAGGACCTGGATTGGGTATCCTTACAAAATATCTATTAAAACAGAATGTTGTTGTATATGGTATAGAAATCGAGGAAAAATTTTGTCATTATTTGAAAGAGATGTATCCTGATGCAAAATTGATGAATCAGGATTTTTTAAGGATAGAGAAATTTCCACCATTTGGAAAAATTATAGGAAATATTCCATACATCAGGACCAATGAAATACTCTATAAGATTTTAAGTTTTCAAGAATTACCGAAAATTGTTGTTATAACGCTTCAAAGGGAAGTAGGGAGGAAGTTGGTTTCAAAACCTGGCTCAAAGAATTATTCAACTCTATCCGTATTGTTTCAGACATTCTTTGACTGCAAATATCTATTTAGCATCTCACCGGGAGAATTTTTCCCTGAGCCTGAGGTTGTTTCAGGTGTAATAAAGATGCAGAGGAGGTCAATACCTGAGGAGATTAAATCAAAAAAAGGATATATAAAATTTGTCAGGGCGATTTTTAAGCAGAGGAGAAAGACCCTCAGAAATAACCTTGCCTCTGCTGGTATTAATAAAAATGATATTGAGAGGATATTATCCTTAAGTAATCTAAATTCAAAAATACGGGCAGAATCGTTATCTCCTGAAGAAATTGTAAAACTATATAAAGATTACATCCCTCAATAGATGTTTCCCCCTTTTTGGAACATATCGCTTATTCCATTCGTCAAATGAAGAAATGAGATGAAAAAGACAGCCGGCAGCCGCCGTTAGCAATGTAAGAAGGGCTTCTCAGCCCCGATTACCTCACTAAGAACGATGATACGGTGATACGGATTAAGGTATAGTGGATGGGGTATGGTAACTGGGAAGTAAGAACTGAGAAGTAGGAAGTGAATGAGTAGATGAGTGGAAAAAGCAGTAGCGAGGGATGAGTAGTGAGTATATAGGAAAAAGAGAGGATGAGAAAGAAACGGTAATGGGTAAGAGGCAAGAGGTAATAGGTGAATGAGTAAAGGATTAACAAACGTGTTCGTGGTGGTAATTCGTGAGTAAAGGGAAAAAGGGAGAATATAAATAAAAGAACTGGGAACTAGGAAGTGAGAAGTAAAAAAGAGATTCTTCGCCTTCGGCTCAGAATGACATTGCTCTTTTGTGTCACTTGCTACTGGCAAAGAACCAGATGAACGAAAATATTTGGATTTAGGATTTTTATCCTGTTAATCCTGTCAAAAAATAGGAGGAAAAATGGACGACATTCAAAAACTTAATGAATTGATTGAAAAAAAGAGTATATTTGTTCAAAAGTTGAAAGCGGAAATTGGCAAGGTAATTGTAGGTCAGGAATATATGATAGACAGACTCCTTGTGGGACTGCTTTCGGATGGTCATATCTTAATTGAGGGTGTCCCCGGACTTGCAAAGACATATACGGTAAAATCACTCGCAAATGCCGTAAAAGGGGCATTTCAGAGAATTCAATTTACCCCGGATTTGCTACCTGCTGATATTACAGGGACAATGATATTCAACCAGAAAAAGGGTGAATTTGTACCCAAAAAGGGACCTATATTTGCAAATTTTATACTCGCGGACGAAATCAACAGGGCACCTCCAAAGGTGCAGAGTGCTCTGCTTGAAGCAATGCAGGAAAGACAGGTAACGATTGGAGATACTACATATAAATTGCCCGACCCATTTCTTGTGCTTGCTACCCAGAATCCTATAGAGCAAGAAGGCACATACCCTTTACCCGAAGCACAGGTAGATAGATTTATGCTCAAAATAAAGATTACATACCCTGAAAGGACAGAAGAGATGGAAATTATTAATAGGATGACAGTAGAAAATATCCCTGAGGCAAAACCTGCGGTTGATGATAAAGACATAAAAGAAGCGAAATCTATTATCCATACAATATATGTGGATGAGAAGATTAAGGATTATGTGCTGGATATCGTTTTTGCTACAAGGACACCTGAAAAATTCAAACTGGATGAGATTGAAAATTACATACAATATGGCGCCTCTCCAAGGGCATCCATTTATTTGATTGATGCGGCAAGGTCTTTTGCATTTATCCAGAGAAGGGGATTTGTTATACCAGAGGATATAAAGGCAGTTGCGCCCGATATTCTCAGGCACAGGATTATTTTGACCTATGAGGCTGAGGCAGAAGAAATTACAACAGAGAATGTAATCAAAAAGATATTGGAGCAGATTGAAGTCCCATGATACCTTCTGAAATACTGAAAAAGGTTAAAGCAATAGAAATCAGAACCAAGCACCTGGTTAATGCTGCATTTTCCGGGGAATACAGGAGTGTCTTTAAGGGAAAGGGAATGGAGTTTCTGGAGGTAAGGGAATATACACAGGGTGATGACCCAAGAACAATAGATTGGAATGTGAGTGCACGGTTGGGGCATCTATATGTGAAAAAGTTTTCAGAGGAAAGGGAATTGAATGTAGTAATTGTAGTAGATGCCTCTGAATCTCTGAATTTTGGAACAAGAAATTATACAAAAAGGGGGCTTGCGGCTGAAATCGGGGCTGTATTCGCTATCTCCGCTATTAGAAACAACGACAAAGTAGGACTACTCATATTTACAGATACACCCGAGCATATCCTCATTCCCAGAAAAGGAAGGAAATTTGTTTTAAGGGTTGTAAGGGATATATTGTACTTTGAACCAAACAATAGGCAAACAGAACCTGTAAAGGCAGTGGAATTTCTCTATCACCTTCTGAAGAGAAGGAGTATTATATTTTTCATCTCTGATTTTACAGGGGAAACCTATAATGATAACTTTGTCCAATCAATGAGTATCCTGAACAAAAAGAATGATGTTATATCAATATGCTTAAAAGACCCATTTGAGGAGCAGAAAAAATTTCCCACATTTATGAATATAGAAGATAAAGAAACAGGAGAGATTAGTGTTGTAATGGGGACTAAACTTGCTGAAAATTTTAATAAAATAAATCAAGAGCGAGAAAAATTAAAAAATACACTTACAGGAAGGGGCATAGACTGGATTGATGTTTCCACAGGTATCGATTATGTGCCTGTTTTACACAAATTTTTCAAGAAAAGGGCAAGGAGATTCCAGTGATATTTTTGATTTTTGCGTTTAATCTTCAGATGGATAAGGCACAAATCACAGCAGGTGATACCCTCACATTAACCTATACATTTAACAAGGGTAAAGATTATAAACTTACTCCGCCAAATACGGATTCCCTTAAATGGGTAAGAATATTCAGTGCGAAAAGCACAGGAAAAAAGGTCATTTTAAAGATTACAGGTTTTAATGCAGGTAAAGATACCCTCTTGGGTCTAAAATTCATATCTGCGGATAGAAAAGATACAGTTAAAACAGACCCCGTAATATTTACTGTAAAATCTATGTTGAAGGGTAAGAATATTAAGGCTGCGGATATTTACAGACCGTTTTCTATGTTTAACCCATTATGGCTGCTGTATCTCCTTATACCTATTCTGGGATATATCGGTTATCTTATAGTAATAAAGAGAAAAAAGGGAAGATTGCCAGCACAAAAGGTAGAATTACCGCCTACTCCCTTATCTGAGAGGATTGATACATTATGGACAAAGGCAGAAAATCTTCTGGATAAGGGTTATCTGAAACCATTTTATATAACGCTTTCATATATCCTGAGATTATTTCTGGAAGAGGTTTATCATTTTGCTGCACTTGAACAGACAACCGCTGAACTCAAATATAGTTTAAAAAAGAGGAAAATAAAGGAAAGGGATGCATTTCTTGAAATCCTGAATTTTGCGGATATGGTAAAGTTTGCAAAATTTATACCTGATAAAGAGTCCGCCTTAATCCATCTGAAAAAATCAAAGGAACTTACAGAGGTGAAAAATGGTACTGAGTAATTGGTGGTTTCTACTCCTTTTGATTATTATACCGGGCATTATCGTCTATTGGAAACATATTAAGACTTCCGGTATAGGCATCCCTGATAAATATGGTATCCAGGAATCAGGTATGGAAAGATTTGCAAGATATGGTTCGTCAAGTTTCCTGCTTCTATCACTATTTTTGATGATTATATCCCTGTCCCGCCCCAGATATGGGAAGAAGATTCATGAGATAGAAAAAAAGGGTATAGACATCGTGATTGCACTTGATATATCAGGCAGTATGCGTGCAGAAGATTTCAGACCGTCAAACAGGCTCGGGGTAGCAAAACAGGTGGCAAAGGACTTTATAGGAAAAAGGGAAGGAGATAGAATAGGAATGGTTGTATTTGCAGATGGCAGTCTAATCCAGTGCCCACTCACATCCGACAGGAATATCGCATATCAATTGATTGATAGGGCCTATATAGGAATGCTTGGTGATGCTACTGCTGTGGGTATGGGGCTTGCAACATCTCTATTCTTATTGAAAAATTCAAAATCAAAGAGTAAGGTTGTGATACTGATAACAGACGGAAGAAATAATACAGGCGAAATAGACCCCCTGTCTGCGGCAAAGATTGCAAAGGATATGGGAATAAAGGTTTACACAATAGGGATAGGCAAACAGGGCCCTGTGCCATATCCCGTTCAGTCTACCTTTGGAAAAAGATATGTGATGGCAAGGTTTGATTTAGACGAAAAGACCTTGATGGCAATTGCAGATACAACAGGGGGAATGTATTTTCGTGCAACAACCCCTGATATGCTAAAAAAGGTGCTAACTGAAATTAATAAATTTGAACCTACAACATATAAAGAACGTGTATATACTTTGTATTCTGAAAAATATAACTTAACACTTCTCCCTGCTATGATTTTTTTTGCTCTGGGACTCTTGCTTGATACAACCATTTTCAGGAGGTTCGGATGAATTGGGCACACCCTGTATATCTTGAAGTCCTCTGGGTCATTCCCGTATTAATCTTTTTCTTCGTTATAGGCAGAAAGAAGGAATTAAATTTTCTGAAAGATACAGTAGATAACCACCTGCGAGAGCAGTTCCACACAAAATCATACAAGAAAGAAACTGCACAGTTTTATGTATTTCTGAGTGCATTAACATTTCTTATACTTGCTGCATCAGGACCAAGATGGGGCTTAAAACCAAAACCTATCAAGGGTAAAGGAATTGATATTATGTTTTCCATAGATGCATCAAAAAGTATGTATTGTGAGGATATGAAACCCAACAGAATGACAGTTGCAAAACTTGTGCTTTCAAGTTTGATTGATAAACTTGCAGGGATAGGAAGAGTAGGAATTACTGCTTTCGGTGGAGATGGTTATCTTTTGTGCCCTTTAACAACAGACTTTGCAACAGCGAAACTATATCTTTCTACGATTGAACCCGGATTTATTCCTTCTCCTGGCACAGATTTACAAAGGGCAATTGAGGTATCTACCAGTGCGTTTTCATCTAATAAAAGATATGGGAAAGTAATAATACTCATTACAGATGGAGATAATCTTCAGGGCAACCCCATATCTGCGGCAAAGGAAGCGGCAAAAAAAGGAATCAGGATATATACCGTTGCGGTAGGAACTCCGGAGGGCGCGCCAGTCCCCATAATAGACAGCACAGGCGCCCTGAAAGGATACAAAAAGGATAAAAAGGGAAATCCCATTATATCACGGGCAAACATACCTGTACTCAAAGGTATTACAGAAGCAGGGGGAGGGAAATTTATATTCCTATCTCCACAGGGATACAACACGCTTTACAGGGAATTAAAAAGATTAAAAAGGCACAACTTAAAAGGTGAATCGCAGACAGACCTTCAGGAAAAATACCAATATTTTTTGGGCATAAGCATACTTCTATTTACCTTTGCCCTGTTCATAAATAAAAGAAAAAGGATAAAGCCCTAAAAAGAACTGTTATTAGCAAAAAAATTGTCATTGCGAGCCGAAGGCGAAGCAATCTCACAGGATGGGTGGCGCCGTTTCCTTTTTATCTCCCTCCCTTGACGGGAGGGATAAAGGGAGGGTATCTTTTGTCATGCTGAATCTTCTCTCTCATTGTCATTGCGAGGGACGAAGTCCCGTGGCAATCTCACAGGATGGGTAAAAATTATTGCAAAATGAAGATTGAAAAGTGCAAAATCAACGAAATTTTGGAGTGCATTCACCGTGTGAATGCGTAGTTAAATATGTTGAAATAAACAATGTCATGCTGAACTCGTTTCAGCATCTCAATTTTCTCTTAAAATCAGGATAAGGTTAAGAAAAAAAACTACATTTTAGCTATTGACTAAAATAAATTAGCACCGTTTTCATCTATTTACTTCTAACTTCATAGTTCTCACTTGCACACCTCTGGTGTGCCTGTTTCAATTCCTTATAGGTAGGCGTAATATAAGTAGGAAGTAGGAAGTGGGAAGTAGGAACTGAAAAACTAATGCT
>WFRC01000332.1 GCA_015486685.1 Caldifarciminota bacterium | reverse complement strand
TATGCAATTTTTGTGCCAGAATTGGAAAGAATAGGATAAAATAGAGGATTTGTGAATGCCTTTGGAATAAAGGTAATTGGACATTTTATCTCTATCTCATAAATGGAAATAAATAGATTTGTATCATTTTTACAACAGGATTGTCATTTTTGCAACATTTGGGGGTTGCCTTGAGATTGGGAACCTTCTCCCATCCTGTGAGATTGCCACGGTCATTTCACTCCCTCGCAATGACAATGAGAGAAAACCTGTGAGATTCTTCGCTTCGCTCAGAATGAACAGGAAAAGTAAGGCTCGCAATGACAATACTGGCAGATGGAAGCCCCTATTCTTTCCCTCATCAACTCATCCACCCATTTTACCCATTCACTGCCGCTTTTTCCCCTTATCTTTTCTTTTGACCAATCAGACCAATCGGACTAATAAGACCAATTAGACTAATCTTTCTTAACCTCAACCTTTCTTTTTCCTCATTCACTCATTCACCCATCCACTCATTCGCTAATCTTTTTGCTAACGGCAAATTACCAAAAATCTATTTTAATTTTATCCCTAAATTCCTTATTTTTCTATACAAATTTGTTCTTTCTATCCCGAGTATTTGGGATGCCCTTGCTATATTTCCATCTACCTCTTTAAGAATTTCATATATATATCGTTTTTCAAATTCCTTTCTTGCTGACCTCAATGGTTTCTTAACCATTTTTTCTCTTTCAATTATAGTAAATACATCAGTCAATTCTATTATTTCATTGCGGGCAGTAACCCATAATCTTTCAATAATAGAACGAAGTTCTCTGACATTTCCAGGAAAAGGATAACCTGTAAAGAAATTTATGGCGGATTGAGAGAGTATATGCGGTTTATATTTTTTATCAAACCAGGATTTGTAAAAATCTATCAGGGGTAATATATCGTCCCTTCTCTCCCTTAAAGGCGGAATACGGATATATAGGGTATTAATCCTGTAATATAAATCATTCCTAAATTTTTTCTCTTTTATAAGATTTTTGAGATTTTGATTTGTGGATGAGATTATTCTGACATCTGTCTTTATTACTTTTATGCCCCCTATGCGTTCCAATTTTCCATCTTCCATCCACCTTAATAACTTTGGTTGAAGCAACAAAGGCATATCACCTATCTCATCAAAAAGTACAGTGCCTCCATCTGCCTTTTCTAATTTTCCAATCTTCTTTTGTTTCGCATCTGTAAATGCCCCCTTTTCATATCCAAACAATTCACTCTCAAAAAGATTTTCAGGAATAGATGAACAATTTATAGGTATAAATGGCCATTTGTCTCTTTTGCTGAGATTATGTATCGCTCGTGCTACAAGTTCTTTACCCGCCCCACTCTCTCCTGTAATTAATACAGGTGCATTATTTGAAGCAGCCTGTTCAATGGAATGAAACACTTTTTGCATATCTGATGAAACACCTATCATTCCATATTTGCTAAATCCACTTTCTCTAATCTCTTTTAACTCTTCCTTAAGTATTTTTTGTCCCAGAGCATTTCTCAATGTTATAAGCAGTTTTTCTTCCTGTAAGGGCTTTTCTATAAAATCATAAGCACCCATTTTCACTGCCTCTACTGCTTTATCAATAGTGCCAAATGCAGAAATCACAATAACAGGTACTTCCCTATTTACATGTAAGATTTCTCTTAAAACTTCAATGCCATCCATATCAGGAAGACGCAGGTCAAGAAGCACTCCATCCAATTTATCGTTTTTACAACAAAGGATGGCTTCTCTACCTGTTCCTCCTATGGAAACAATGTATCCATTTTCTTCAAGTATTTCTTTCAATGTTTCCCTTATATTGATATCATCATCTACAATAAGTATGTTTCTCATCATTTTTTAATATGCAATTTTCATACCAGAAATTTTACCTTTATAGTTGTGCCTACCTCTCTTGATAAAATCTCAATTTTTCCGTTATGCTCTTCTATTATTCTTCTGGTAATAAAAAGTCCAAGCCCTACCCCTTTTGGTTTCAGGGTAAAAAATGGTTTGAATAATTTGTCCTTATATTCTTCTGGTATGCCATTTCCTGTATCTGTTATGTTTATCTCTATATGTTTACCTTTTCCGATAAGAAAAGATTCATCTATTCTCACAAACAATTTTCCTCCTTCGGGCATCGCCTCTATCGCATTAGTTATTATATTTGCAAATGCCTCTCTAATTCTTTTTTTATCCCCCATAATAACAGGATTTGCCATATATTCCTTTTGAACTTCAATATTAGAAGGAATCCCAAAAAGTATTTTTTCAATGATATCTTTAATCTCCACATTCTCATTCCTCTTTGCCTTTTTCATCCCTATAAATCTCATAAGTCGGGATGTTAATTCTTTTAACCTTTCTGTCTCTTCAAGAGAACGGATAATCTTTTTGTCATCGCCTATTTGTTTCTTCAACCTTTCAAGATTGAGCAAAATAGTGGTAAGTGGATTTTTTAGAGAATGGAGAAGTTCCTGAACCATTTCAGTCCATTCCATAAAAAGATAGCCCGATATATCAGTAAGAATAAGGAAGGAATGGAAACCTAATCTCAAACATATATACTTATAAGGAAAACCATCTATATGGATTGTCCCTTCTTTTCTCAACCGAGTTTTATCAAAGACAGAGGCAAGGAATTTCCCCGTGAATTTTTCAAGTATCCCTTTGCCCCTTACAATTTTTCTTCTCTTTATCAAACAGATGTTCAAGGGAAGGGAATAGAAAATCCGAATCCATTGTTTATCGTAAATGACGACCGCAGTGTAAAACAAAACAATTAGCAGCAGGATAATCCCGAATGTAAAATAATCGGGAAAGAAAGATTTTTCCAGTTCAAAAAGGGATATTTTCATCTTTCTTGCTTCTGCCGATGATGCGGCTGTAAGAATTCTTTCCTTCTTTTTTTGAATGGTTTGAGGATAAATGTGAGTTTTTTCTCCCATATAATACGAAGTAAGGAGATGGAGTCGGGAATTAAAGATTAAAAGATTATGATTGTCCGATTCAACTACAATCTCTTTTCTTCCGTTTCCATCAATATCAACTACCATCTTTAGTGTAAGCCCACATTTCCATTTTCGTTCTTTTATAAATCTATCTTTAGAATAGATAGAAATCTTCCCTGAGTTATCTGTAGCAATTATCTCATCTTTTCCATCATTATTTAAATCACTGCATTCTACCCCTGTCCAGGGATATGGATTATTTATTGTTTTAATTTTTTTCCCTGTATCAGTGTAGATATAAATCTTATCCCCTGTTTTCCTCTCTTCCGGACCCCCATATACAGCAACTACTACCTCTTTTTTCCCGTCACCGTCTATATCTCCAGCAACAACATAATTATGGGAAAAATATCTGCCTGTAATCCTTTTCCACTTAAGTGTCCCATCTCCATTTACCACTATAACATAGGATTTCGTATCATCCATATCCTTTTCCTTATTTCCATTAGATACAGCACCTGTGGAAAGTAGAAATTCTCTCTTTCCATCTTTATTAATGCGTGTCTTTACATTTGCAATGACAGGTCCTATGGAAAATTCCCACACTCTTTTTCTTCTTTTAAGGTTTATTTTATAAAGGGCGCGGGGTTTAAGGTCATAACCTGCATTATATATACAATACAAGAAAGAATCGATTACTACAGAAAAGAGGGGATTGATATTCTTGGAATCAGGGCCATATGGAGGTTTGGTATCAGGAAGTGTATCAATAGCAATAAAATAATCCTTCATATCTGAATAAATAATATAGGCATACAATATATAAGGTTTTTGGGGAGAAACTGTCATCATAATTATTTCTTTTTTGCCATCGCCATCTATATCAGAGGCGGTAATAGGAGCAAAGTATTTATTATAATAGTTTTCCCATATATATATTTTTTTAAGAGACTGAATACCTATAGACCCATTATTATTAAAAAACATTTCGTCTATAGAGTCATCATCTACATCACAAAAAGAAATATAGTTATACGAATGCTCATAAACCTTTTCTACTGTATACGAACATCCAATTAAAAATAGTAAAAGCATATTTTCCTCCCTCTTATCTTTCCTTATAATATATACCTTTAGACTTATGTCAAGGAAAAAATATTGTCTTTTGGATATTATATCTAATATTTGTACTTTTTATATAATAATATACAATGCAATTTTCATACCAGAAGAAAATTTGTCCATACTGTCAGAAAATTCTTTCGGAATCTTCTAAAATAAGCCATTTCACCTAATTATCTCTTGCATAGAAAATAAACCTTGATTATTCTGTATCATTTTTGCAACAAAAATTTCATCCTTTGCAGTTGCTTCAAATTTTTTATGATTTCTTCTCAAATTTTTTCTTGACTTTATTCCAAATATAGATACTATTACAAAAAGGAGTGAAAAATGGTACTTTTAATAATAGGTACAATTACAAATTTTAATCTGGTGTTTCCTCCCTCAACAATAAACATCAAGGAGGATAGTGCATATACCTATATCTATTTAAGGGGCGGAGAATTTTATGGCACCCGAGGAAATCCTCAAATTCCTGCATTCCCGCTCTCAATAAAAAGTTGTAGTAAAATAAGAAAAATAAATGTTATTTCTGTAAAAATAGATACTATTGTTATAAATAAACCTATTTATCCATTGCAACCGCCAAAAATCATCTCTCTAAATATACCATTTAAGTTTATAAAAAATAAGGCGCTCTATGGTTCAAAGTCTATATATCCTGGGCAAAGTTTTTCTCCCCACAGTCATTCTGATGTAATAATATATCCTGTGCATTATATACCAGGGAAGAATAAATTGCTTATTTCAAGAGAAATGAAGGTGGAAGTAGAGTATGTCCCCAAAGTAAATGTTAATAAGAAATCCTATGGGATTGAATATGCAATTATTACAGCAGATTCTCTTATAGATGCATTTCAATCCTTTGCAGAATGGAAAATGAGAAAGGGGATTGAAACAAAGATATTTGGATTGGATACTATACTGGCAAATTCTGAAGGAAAGGATACCCAGGAAAAAATCAGGAATTTTATCAAATCTCTGTTCAATTCAGGAAGCCTCAAATGGGTTTTACTTGGAGGTGATACAGATATTATTCCCTGTAGAAAATTGTTTGCAATGAAATCTGAAGCAGGATATATGAACGACGAAGACAGTATCCCCGCTGATATATATTATGCGGATTTACAGGGAAATTATGATTTTGACGGAGATGGCATATATGGTGAAGTTGGAGATTCTATTGACCTCTATCCGGATGTTTATATTGGAAGAGCACCTGTACACAATTCTATAGAGGCGGAGCATTTTGCAAATAAGATTATCAAATATGAAACAGCACCTGATACCGCTATTATAGATAGATATCTATTTCTGGGAATGATACTCTGGAATGACCCGTATACAGATGCAGGCATTGGGAAAGATAGAATAGACAGCCTTTATGTGCCTGATAGGATTCAGGTTGAAAAGTTATATCAATCTCTGGGGAATGAAACTCCTGCATCTGTGTATCAAGGAATAAACGAAGGATATAATATTACAAATCACGATGGACATGGCTGGTATTCCGTCATTGG
>WFRC01000331.1 GCA_015486685.1 Caldifarciminota bacterium | reverse complement strand
CTCATTCACTTTCCCATTACCATTTCTTTCTCATTCTCTCTTTTCCCTATATACTCGCTATTCATCCCTCGCTACTGCTTTTTCCACTCATTCACCCATTCACTTCCCACTTCCTATTTCCCTCCCTCTGGGAGGGATTAAGGGAGGGCATCCTCTGGCGGATATCGGAAAGTAATTATCGGGATTGGGAAATCCCTCCTACATAAATCTGGCAAATATCCTTTTAGCGGTCAGCGGTAGGCGTCTTCATTCCTTTTAACCTTTAACTTTCAACTTTTAACAGTCTTTTTTCATTTTGCGATTAAATATCCCCTCTGTTTTTACTTTTTTTTATTGTTTTTCTTCAAAAATGTTAATTTTTTGCTTGACATTCCTGTTTTTTTCTATATCATAAATAGGTATGAAAAGTGAAAAAACTGTAACAAATTTTGAGCAAGTTACCATCCTCGAAAAGATTAAAGAAAGGATAGGTGTATATTCAGACGAGGTATTTACAAATCTTAACCTTATTTCAAAATATGGTAAAACCCAGTCTGAATTAATGGATAATGCAGGTAAATTCTTAAAAAACCTCTTTATCTCTATGCAGGTAATGCTCGAAGGTTCTGATACTATTATTATGACAATAGGAAAATTAGAAAACCTTATAGAAAAAAGTCTTGAATCTATTGAGCTTGTTGCTAATGCAGTAGACACCTTCACTTCCCATATTCAAGAAAGTGAAGTAAAGATTCAACATCTTATAGAAAGAGGGGAAGAGGTAAACAATTTGCTTGATAGTCTTGAAAAATTTAATGAAACCGCATTGAATACTGCTCGAAATGCAGAGATTAAAGCATTCCACGCAGGATTACAGGGGAAAGGTTTTGAGATTGTTGCAAAAGAATTGGGAAACTTAATCAGCAAAACATTTAAAACCCTTGGCAACCTTGCAGAAAAAATACATCTAACATCTGCTGATTCAGATAAAATTGTAAAAAGATTTCAGGGCGTCATAGATACCTCTGCAAAATATAAAAATATGCTTACCGAGATGCAAAGGGTATCTCAATTAACCCAAGAAAAAATGAATAATATTGTGAGCGAATCAGATAAGGTTGTTGAAAGGGCAGAAGAGCAGGAAAAGATACGGGGTACCTTATCACAGTTTCTTCTATCACTTTCTGATATTGTGAAGAATCTTACCCTTGATGGGAGTATATCTTCATTTTCTGCAAATCAGGGGAAAGCAGGATTTCAGGTGCTTTCTCTTGAAATTGAAAATATGGATATCATTTCAAACCGGTTAGTAGCATCAGAGATTGGATGGGAATTTAATGATGTAATCCTAAAACTCTCAAACCTTATCTCTACACTTCTTAATATTTTTCAGAATGTTAAAGGAACAATAAATCTCCTTTCGAAAACAGACATATCAGAAAATATAACACCTTACCTCCAGAAGATTGAAAATATGAAGGAATTAATCGCTGTGTTTTCATCTTCGGTCTCAAATATTAAAGAAAGTGCGTATGACACATTAAATCTTCTTCAAGAATTTACAAAAAATATTACAGATATTGAATTGATTGTAGACAAAAACAGAGATTTTATCAAAGATTTTGAAAATGCACTGTCTGAATTAAAAGAAAATATTGATTATACACTTTCACATATTATTGAAATTACTAACTATGCTGAAATGACAAAGGTTATTTCATTATATGGGAAAATAGAAGCAGCAAGGAGTGGGGTTGAACAGGAAAATTTAATGGTAATAGTAGACCAGATCACTGAATTATCACAAGAATTTAATCAGATTGTAAAAGGGATAGGTAATTTTGCAGAAAATATTATGCAGGAGACAGACAGCGTTGTAAATAATATCGGAAAAATGAAAAGTGATATAAATAAGGCAATAGATGCACTAAAAACAAATAAAGAAATTAGTGAATCATCTCAAAATGAAATAAATTATCTTATTCAAATTGTAAATGAAATGGCTCCCTCAGTAGAAAAACAAAAAAATATAGTCTATCAAATCTTTGATGTATTTAAAGAAGGTGAAAAAAATGCTGAAGGCATAAAAAATAGAATATTTCAGATATGGGAAGCAACAGCCTCTGCCATTGAAAACAGTGAATCTTTTGCCAATACCCTGAAAAATATTGAGATTATTCCGGAAGTAAAACCTAAAAAAAAGATTATAAAGGTGCACCTTACAGGTGACCCCGTTCATCTTGACCCATCCGTTATTGGAGATGTCACTTCTAACAATGTAGCACACAGTATATATAGAGGTATTTTTGACTTTGGCGAGAGTGCATCTGTTTATCCTGCAAGACTTTCAGAGTGGAATCTTTCACGGGACGGGAAAAAATGGAAATTCGTTCTTGAAGATAAAATCCTGTTTCATAATGGTAGGAAGATTACAAGTGAAGATGTGGTTGCATCATTTAAGAGAACAATGAAATCTTCTAATGCATATTTCTTTGATGCAGTAAAAGATATAATTCCTGTTGACAAAAAAACATTTGAGGTTCACTTAAAATATCCATATATGCCATTTACACAAAATCTTGCAACAATTGCTGGTGCCATTTTCCCTGCTGAACTTAGTGAAACATTGGAAGAAAATCCCACAGGTATCGGACCTTATACACTCAAAGAATGGGAAAAAGGAAACCATTTAATCCTTGAAGCATTCAAAGATTATTCTATTGGAACTCCATACATTGACGAAATACATTTTATTATTTCTTCTGAGGGAACTCCGCTTATTAAAGATTTTGAAAATAGAGAAATAGATTTTGCTTCTTTGCCATCATCACAAATCAAAGAAGTAAAGTCATCACCTACGTTATCTCCATTACTTATTACGAGTCCATCATTAGATGTTCAATACCTGGGATTCAATTTCATCCTTGATACACCATTTAAGCGTAAGGATGTAAGGAAGGCTGTAAATTTTGCAATCAACAGGAAAGAACTTATTGAAAAAACAATAGGAGGACAGGGAATTCCTGCAAAGGGCGTCTTCCCCCCAGGTTTATCTGTATATAATCCCAACCTTTTAGGATATAATTATAACCCCGAAAAATCAAAAGGACTTCTCAAAAATGCAGGGTTTACCGATGGACTTTCCGATGAATATGTTTTTGATGTATCGGATACCCCTATGAATATAAAGAGGGCTGAAATTATTCAGAGATACCTTGACGACATAGGTATTAAAACAAGATTAAACCCGTTGAAGTGGAAAGACTTCCTTGATAAGGTACATAAGGGAAATTCAATTATTTTCATCCTGGGTTGGTCAAGCGACAATGGAGACCCTGATAATTTTCTCTATCCCCTCTTTCATTCTAAAAATGTGGGAGAACCCGGAAATACCTGTTTTTATAAAAATTCTGAGGTAGACACACTCATTGAAAAGGGAATGAGTGAAATTAATCCTGGGAAAAGAATAGAAATATACAGAGAGGCGGAAAAAATTATCGTAGAAGATGCACCCTGGGTATTTTTATATCACGGTGTCCAGAACTATATTGCCCAACCTGATATATATGGATTTAAACCAAATATACTTGACATTGTAAATTATGAAATGATGTGGAGGGATTGATGAACATTGTTACATTTACACTAAAAGAAGATAAATTCGCTATAGAAGTAGATAAGATTAAAGAAATAGCAAAAAATCTTGAAATTACCAGAGTACCTCTGGCACAAAAATATATTGAAGGTCTGACAAATTTGAGGGGTGAAGTAATTCCTGTAATAAACCTCAGGAAAAGATTTAATTTAAGAGGAAAAAAGCAAGATATGAATATTATAATAACAAAAATCAAAGGATACCTTATTGGTATCATGGTAGACACTGTTTTAAATATTGTTGATGTAGAAAAAGAAGAAATGAAACTTTCCCCTGATATTGTAAAATCAAATATCGCATCGGGATATCTAAAAGGGGTTGCACAATCTGGAAATGAGCGTTATATTCTTCTTGATATAGAAAAAATCATTTAAAAGGAGGTCCTTAATGGCAATAAGAGTTTTAATCGTTGATGATGCAATATTTATGAGAAAGATGCTTGCGGATATATTAAAAAAAGAAGGTTATGAAATATGTGGAGAGGCAGAGAATGGTGCGCAAGCAGTTGAAAAGTATAAAGACTTAAATCCTGACCTTGTAACAATGGATATTATTATGCCAGATATGAGCGGAATTGATGCTGTAAAAGAAATCATAAAAACAGACCCAAATGCAAAAATTATTATGGTCAGTGCGATGGGGCATCAAACCCTTGTCGTTGAAGCAATTCAAGCAGGAGCAAAAGATTATGTTGTAAAACCATTCCAACCTTCCAGAGTGCTTGAAGCGGTTCAAAGGGTATTAAAATAGTAAAATGATAGATACATCTCAGTACGAAAAACTGTTTGAAAGTGAGCTTAAAAATTACCTTGATACATTAAACAATCTCATTATTCAAATTGAAAAGTTTCCTGATAATAAGGAATTTATGAATGAAGTTTTTAGAATATTTCATACAATCAAAGGTATGGCGGGTTCTATGGGTTATAACCATCTTGTAGATGTTTCACATTCCCTTGAAAATTTGCTTAATGATGTAAGAACGGGGAAAATTAAGGTGGATAAACCTATTATTGACCAGATTTTTTCAGGCATTGACAAGATTGATGCATTCTTATCGGGGAAAGAGGGTTCAAAAGAAGAAGATGTGATAGAGTTTTCTATATATATTCGGGAAGATGAGGTATTCCCTGCTGTAAGGGCATTTACTATTGTGCAAAAGATAAAATCTCTGGGCGATGTAATATCAACAAAACCTTCCATTGAGGAATTAGCAAATGGCAAATGGGATGGAGTCTTAAAAGTAAAATTTAAGGGAAATCAGGAAAACATAAACAATTTAAAAAAGGAATATGGAGAAATTCGAGATATTGTTTTTTCTGAGGAAAGTCAGCAAAAGGTTTCAACGCAATATATGCAAAAAAGTAAAGAAATACGGGTAGATATTACTAAACTGGATAATCTGCAAAATCTCGTTGGTGAACTTGTAATTTCAAAAGAAAACATTATATCACTTGCCCGTTCATCCGGCAATGAACTACTTGCCGATGCTGTATCTACCCATTCTCGATATATACAGGAAATCCAGGATGAAGTTATGGAAATGAGGATGGTGCCAGTTTCCCTTATATTTAATAGATTTCCAAGATATGTTAGAGAACTGGCTAACAATTTAGGTAAAGAAGTAGATTTTATACTGGAGGGTATGGAAAGTGAAATTGATAGGTCATTACTGGATAGTATATCTGACCCTGTTCTTCATTTATTAAGAAACGCGGTTGGGCATGCTATTGAATCCCCTGAAGAAAGGATAAAACAGGGAAAACCCGAAAAAGGCAAAATTATATTAAGGGCAAAAAGGCAAAAAGATAGTGTGCATATAGAGGTTGTTGATGATGGGAAGGGAATTGATAAAGAAAAGGTGCTAAACAGGGCTGTATCTATGGGATGGATAGATGAAAAAGAAATTGGTAAAATGACAGAAGGAGACATATTAAAGTATATTTTTACTCCAGGATTTTCTACGGCAGAAGAGATTACAGAACTTTCAGGAAGGGGTGTAGGGCTTGATGTTGTAAAGGCTATCATTAGGAGTATAGGTGGCAATATTGATGTAAAAACAGAAAAGGGTAAAGGTACGACATTTAAATTAAAAATTCCTCTTACAATGGCTGTAATAAGGGCATTTTTAGTAAAAACTGGCGACAACCTATTTGCAGTACCTATCGTTTATATAGAAGAAACAATTGATATAAAAAAGACATTGATAAAAAAGATACATCAGCGCGAGGTTTATATTTTAAGAAAAGAAGTAATCCCTGTAATATGGTTATCTCAAGCGTTAAATATGCAACGGGGGAATAATAAAGAAAAATTTCCTGCATTATTGCTTTCACTTGAAGGAAAAAAATTGGCTCTTGTAGTAGATGAATTTAGAGGTTCAATAGATATTGTGGTAAAGATGCTCTCGCCGTTAATTGGAGAAATTAATGCATTTTCAGGAGTTACTATCCTCGAAAATGGGAAACCCGTATTGATTATAGATGTACCAAATATTGTATAAAGACAGTAGATAAGTGGATGGGTTTCTTAAGTTTATAGAGTTATTAGAGTTTATTGAGTTAAAAAATAGAAAAGACTGTTATTTGAAGACAGCCGTTGGCAAAGAGACTTTGGAGTGCAGAGGCTTGCCTCTGCGTTGTTAATGTGTTAAATCCGCATTCTCACTTCCGCATTCCGCATTATTTTGTTTCTTGCTAACGGCAACAAAAGGCTATTTGTGAAATAAAGGGGGT
>WFRC01000330.1 GCA_015486685.1 Caldifarciminota bacterium | reverse complement strand
CACATCCGGGTAATTTGAATACGGCATTTGAAATATATATGAGAAGTGATGAACTCGCAAAGGTAAAATTGGAGAAGATGCTTTTGAGCAAAGCAGATATTGTAATACCTGTGGATACAATGGGACATCACTGGACAGAATTTGAGAATATTGATTTCTTCATAGACAGGGGAAGAATATCAGCGCAAAAAAATATCAAGGATATCAAAAATATCATTACCAAAAAAACCAGTTTTCTCAGACGCATCCTTAAAGTCTAATCCCAACATTGTTATCGATGTATAAAAATTTTTCTTGACTTTTTCTTGATTCCTTATTATATTTGTTAAGAAAGATGGAACAAATAATTGCTGAAAATTTAGCAAAAAAACTGGGTATTGATATTCTTCAAGTTGTAAGGGAATATTACGAAATCTTGGTTTTAAGAGGGATTTCCCTTTTGCAATGGGGAAAGGACATTATCTTTAAGGAAGGGACTGCAATGAGGCTTGTGTATGGTTCACCAAGATTTTCAGAAGACCTGGATTTTTCTATCATAAGGAATAGTATGAAGAAAAACTTTGAAAAAGATATAATGAATTTAATATCGCCTTTCTACGAGTGTGAGATTGATGACATTATGGAAAAGCATTTTACATATCTTGCAGAAATAAAGGTAAAAAAGGAATTTTTGCCACACCCATTCAGGATAAAGATTGAAATTTCAAAAAGGGTTGAAGAAAATTATCAGTGGAAATTAAAGGTTGCATCCTCTCCTTCTTCTATATATTCTGTCCTTCTGAAGGTATCTACCCTTTCCCAACTATATAAGGATAAAATAAAATGCCTTCAGGATAGAGCGAAACCCAAAGACCTTTTTGACCTCTGGTATATTTCCCAAAAATTAAATATACCATATAAATCACCTGTATCTCTGGAAAAGAAAATATTAAGGAGAGACCTGAAAAAGTATCTTCCTTTGAACTTTCACCTTATTATAGAAGAATTATGAAAGCAATAGAACTTTTTAGAAAACTTAAAGAAATTAACAGACCTTTTTATTCAATCTCAGACATTGAGAAGATTACAGATTCCAATAGGGATGCCCTTTATGTAAAATTAAACAGATGGGTGAAGATGGGAATACTTGAGAGGATAGGAAAGGGATTGTACATTCCAGGAGGGGAAAAGATTGAGATTGAAAAAATTGCAATGGAACTTTATCCTCCCTGTTATCTCTCTTTTGAATCTGCACTTTCCAGATATGGGGTACTGAACCTTATTCCATATACCATTACTTTTGCAACCACCCGAAAGACAAAAAGGTGGATTATAGGGAAAAGAGAACTGCTCTTCCGTAAGATAAAAAAAGACCTTTTCTGGGGATATGGGGTTCAGGGAAAGATTTACATTGCAAGTCCTGAGAAGGCATTTGTTGACCAGGTTTACCTTTATCTCAGAGGAAAGGCAGAAATTGATTTAGACGAAATAGACCTCAAAAAACTTAAAGAAGAAGAGGTTTATAAAATTGTTAAAAAATTCCCTCCTTATGTAAAAAATTTCATCAAAAATATTGGTATATAAGTTCATATCCCAGATAAACTGGAAAGTAAGAAGTAGGAACTGAGAAGTGAGCACGCCGACCGCTTACCGCTAACCGCTTTCCGCCAAATAATAATGCGGAATGCGGAAACAATTCGTGAAGCGTTAGGCGTAAATCGTTAATTGTAAAAACAACGCTTATTTTATCCAACATCTAACATCCAATATCTTCTATCTCCTCACGCTTCACGGTCTTTTCAACTTCTCGCTTCTTAGTTCTCACTTCCCACTTAAAATGTAATAACGCCAACGGTAAATTACTGCTTCTTTCCCACCCTTACTTTTTGTTTATTCACCTTTTATTCTTTATCTTTCCCACCAATCCCCATATCTTTACTTTGGAAACCTGAAAGACAAAGGGTGGAAAGAGCCCAGAGGTTGTTACCTGTGCCCTTGTCTCAAGAAGAATATCTCCCCTGCGAGAATTTACTGCTTTTCTATAAGCAGACATTGCATCAGGTGAAATAACTATAAAACCACCAAATAATATATACCCTGTTGCTTCACCATATCCCTCTCCTAAAATGTCAAAATTGACATTTTTAGCCCCTGTTGTCTGTAATTGAACAGAAGACTGATATGGTGGTGGAAATTCAGGCATATCAAATAACAATTTGTTATAACTGGCACATCCACCAAATACAAAGAGAATAACAGGCAGGAACAAAATTACCCAATTTCTTTTTAAGAACTTATTCATCCTAACCTCCTTGTTTAATCTTTGGTATTGTAAAAAATCTTTAATGGGTTTTCTTTTAACTCATTTTTTTCTCTTCTCAATACCCTGTCATTGCAAGTACAGGCGCTAATTTCATTAAATCCATACCTTTACTTTCTAATTCATTTATAGCACCTGCTATTCCATCCATCTTTACATATAACACTTGAAATGTGTCAACACTCTTTATTATATAACCATTATAATCATAACCTAAATTGTTAATGACCAATGTAATTGTAGAGTTAGAGATAGGATGGCTGTACTTGATTTTAAGATTGTTTATAGAGGAACCAATACCAATTTTTCATCCTCATTATACCCCTCCCATGTTACTTCTACATCAGGTGCTGAAGCAAGAACTTGTCCTCTAATAGGATTAGTAAGCACCTTTACATTACCCCATGTGGATTCATATCCTTGTGGAGTATATAATGGGCTTCCATTAATGGTTATAATTATTTTATCCCCAACATGTACATTATTTATAATAAAAGGAATTGCTAATCCTACACGATAACTGTTATAAAAAACAAACAAATTTTGACTTTTAATCTTTGTGATTTTTATAGAATCTATGTTTCCAAATTTCCCATAATTTGCTCTATAAAGGAGACTATATACGCGATGCCATCTTCCTGCCTCTAATGTTGGAGTAATGAAAATTACAGCAAGGAGAGTTAATAATGAATTATATTTCAGTATCCTCCTCCTTTTTAGTTTGTGAATAATTAATTATTTCTATCTAACAACTGTTATTTTACTAATCTGTTTAAAGCTACCAGCTTCAAAACAGATAAAATAAACCCCTGAGCTAAGACCTTTTGCTTCCCATCTTGCGGTATCGTGTTCACATCTGACATAGTTGTTACATAATTGCTCACGCTTTATAATTTATAGTTTTTTAGTCTATTATCTTCCAATCAATCTGTTAGATATCATTTTAGCACATTGTCGAGCAGCGTCCATATAGCTACTTCCAGTACCCTTACCATCAGATGTAAACATAACTCTTCCTGTTTTTACATCCACCACGCGTATAGTCATTCCAACTATAGCAACATCATGTTGTGAAAGAGTATATACTATCCATCCAATCCCAATAACAGCAGCGGGTAAAGCTATCCACCCATACCAGGGTGTTACCTTGACTATTCTATATTCACTTAAACTTCCTAAGAGAACAGCATCAACACCTAGTATTTTACCTACTTCTTTTGCCGTTGAGGCATCTACCGCACCTGACATCTGAAATCCTTGCTCTCTGAGAACTTTATTTACCTGAGACCTTTCTACTATTGTGTATTTTCCCAATCTAGAAATTTCTGATACCAAAACATCTCCTACCAGTGTTCCAGAATTTTTGACTGGTTGCCCAAATTTACCTGGAGCATCTGTAAATGGGATAATCGCTATTTTTTTAACCTTGTAAAATCCAGGGTCTTTAAAACCTACCTGAATTGAAGAAGAAGGTGCACAATTTAACAAAATCAATAATGGAACCACAAACATAACCGTTAAAAGTAGTTGAAACCCAATTCTGAAATTTCTCCTATCTTCTACATACCTAAGAATTTTTCCCATCTTAACCTCCTTGTTTAGTTTTTGTTTTTTCCCTTTTCAGGGCGGGATATTCCGAGGCATATCCCAAAGCCTTTTGTTTTGTGGGGCAAAGTATGATTAAGTGCACCTTTCATTCTTCACCTTCCAGCACAATGTTTAATATCTCATCTTCTCCATCAGATTCAAGGGCAATACCTATGTTTTTGAATTTTGTGCCATCATATGGAAATGTAAATCTACCTGCATCATCTACTTCGCATTTGAGGATTTTCCCCGCCGGGAGAATGAGCCTCACGGGAAACGATGTTTTGTAAAAAATGTGTCCAAAAACACTCTTTTCATTGTAATCAAATATGATTTTGACAGAATATTTGTCAAGTTTGAACCTGTATGTAACACTCTCCATTTCTCCCCTTAATATGTATTTCTTCCTCTTTTGAGGGGATTTGAAATTCTTCCACTCTACATCATGGAGAGCACCCTCCATCTCTTCGAATATTTCTGTTATCTCCGATTTTAATGTTAAATTTTCCATCATAAATAATAAGTTCTCAAATGGGAAAAAACGGACAGGAAAAATGAAAAAAAATGCATTTTTTCAAAAAAGTTCGTCGGGGTCAGTCTTCCAGTTTCCAGCTTTTACAAGAATTAACTACGCATTCGTATGGTGAATGCACTCCATACTCCCAGATAAACTGGGAAGTGAGAATGCGGAAATAATTCGTGAAGCGTTAGGCGTAAATCGTTAATCGTAAAAACAACAGATAACGACGCATTGACGTGGTCAATGCACTCCAGACACCCCCCTTAATCCCTCCCGAAGGGGGGATGTAGAGGAATAAATGTTAAGGAGTGTTTTTTATAATCTTTCTCATTGCTTCAATGAAAATTTTCGGGGATTTTGTTTCCCTTAATATGGATGAGAACCTTTCTTTTATAATCTTCTTCATCCTGTAAACGGTCTTTTCTGATATGGAAAGTTTTTTTGATATTTCTCTGCCATTTATACCGGGATTTTCGAACATTATTTTTAGTATCTTTTTCCCATTTTCTGGAAGCATAGCATAAATAAGAGCAATCTCTTCTTCATATATTATTTTTTCAAAAGCAGGATTGTGGGTAATTTCTTTATTTGTTTCTTTTCCTTTATACCAGTGATTTAATACATATCCAATGATTTCAGAAGTGGATAATGGCTTTTTTATTTCTGAAAGGAGTTGATAAATCCATTCGGAAAGTGGTATGCCTGACGACATTCTTTCTAATATCTCTTCTGTTGATGTAGGGTCCTTTATGATTTCTCCCTCAACAGGAACATTCCATCTATTCTGAAAAGTGGCTGTCTCAATCTTCTGGAATCTTCTATCCCTTTCAAGGGTATTCCTGATTTTCTTTTCAACCTTTGGTATATCAGGGTATTTGAGGTATTTTATTCTCCTTGTCATAATTCTTGCCTTTATCATAATATAGGATTCTGCATTTACCCTCCGTAATTCTCTCATATCATTTTTGAATAAATCCTCCATCACCCATCCCAATATGTCCTTTTTGTCTTCAATGGTCAGGTAGTCATACCTTGGATGTGTAAGTGAAAGGAAAACAAGACTCTTTATTCTTAAATACAATTGTTTTTCTATACGGGGTGTCTTTAACCTCAGATATTTTCTTATTAACTGGACAGTCTTCATCTCCCACCCATCAAAGTAAACCCTGCCCAATAATATGGGTGGGGATAGTCTTTTTTTATCTTGATTATGGAATTTCGCAATGAAGATACCCTTGAAATTTTCTGTTTAATTATCCCCTGATAAAATCTGGTTATTATCTCTGCCGATGTTTTGTCGTATACCTTCCATAAATTTAAGAGCGTAGATTTTGCACCTGTTGCAAGCAAACTCCTTGATAACCCAATAATCTCATCACCTTCCTTGATTTCACCCTTTCCTGTCTCACATCCACTTAAAGAGATAAAATCTGAGTGAATTTTGTGATTAAGCAGGTCAAGTGCTGTAAGTTTTCTATCTGAGAATTCTATGAAAGAAAGGAGTGGAGCCTCTTTATTGTATGCAGAATGGGCACAAATATGCACCATTTCCTTTTTATATGCTACCTTATGAAAATCTTCTGCTATTAAATCCCTTTTTATCCTGGATTTTCCAAATATCTGTTCTAACATTTCAATCTCTCGCTCTGCATATTCCATCTTTTCCAGATTATTGCCTATTGCAATTTTGCCTTTGCCTTTTCTTCTTTGCAGCCTTAAACTGGCGAAGAGTGAAGCACTAAGCGATGTTTGAACCTCATATCTATCTATAAGATAATATGTCCCGTCCCATAATGCAGTAAACGGTATATAATGGAGAAATTTATGGGGTATAATTATCAATCGGGATGTATCTTTTATAAGGGGTTCCAGGGGATAAAGTAAATATTGATGTAGATTATGGAGTATATTTTTTGCCTCTTTTTTTAATATCGTAATTTCTTCATTTGCTATTACATTGTTTTCTTCCATAAGGTATTCCATCTCCTGTATATTCTTGTGGAATTGAGCAGTAAGTTTTTTAAGGGTGTTTTCCCGAACATCTATCGGGATAAAAGAGGCAGTGTGCTTGTTTATAAAAAATATAGAGGGGCGTTTTTCAAGATAGATTTCTATTACTGCCTCTTCTGGTGTGATTACAGACTGTATTTCTGAGATGCTTTTTACCTCTGCTTTTGGTCCTTCAACGAGGTCAAGCAAGGCACGCGATTTTGACCTCTCAATGAAATTAAATGCCTCTTCCCATTTATTTTCTCTCAACAAAAGATTCACAGTTCTCCGGTATGCCTCTGCCTTATCCTGAAAAAATGAAATTTTCAACTTGTCTATCTCAATACCCTTTCTTACCCTTTCCATATTTTCAATTCCCTGTTTATATAGATTCAGGGCGTTGGAGATTTTGTTCCTTGATTCAAGGATTTTTCCCTTATAAAACAAGGCATTACCTGTAATATCCGGGAATCCTGAAGAAAGAGTTTCTGCCTTTGTATAATAGAATAAAGCCTTTGTCTTGTCTCCTGCATTTTCCCATAACTTTCCTTTTAAGAAAGATACCTCTGCACATTCCTTTTTTAAGTGAAGATTTCTATATATGCTATGGCTTTTTTCAAGTAGATTTAAGGCATTATCTTTATCTCCTTTCAGGATTTCTATGATTGACCTCTCTATAAGATTTGTTGCCTCTGCCTCTTTTAATTTCTGTTTTTTGAAGTATTTATATGTGCCTTCAAATATCTCCTTCGCTTTATCTAATTCCCCCATTTCTCTATATATAATCCCTATTGTATCCAGGACCATTGAATGAGAGTGTTCCATTCCCACTTCCCGATATATTTTTTCAGCCTCATTTAATAAAGAGAGGGCTCCATCATAATCCCCAAGAATTAGATGAATATTCCCTGTACCCCATATACAGGCGGCATACTGGTCTTTTGTCTCAAATTCCTTGAATACCTTTTTTGCGTCAAAATAGTATCTTAATGCCTTACCAAAAACTGCCAGATTCTCATAACAAATAGCAATCTTTTCATCCAGAAGGGCTTTGCTGTATTTCATCGCATTACTATATGGAGATTTAGCCTCTTCATAAAGTTTTATTGCCCTTTTGTAATTTCCCTGGTTCATTTCAATTACACCCATTATTTCTCTCGTAATGGATGTATCAATAGGATAACCCATTTTCTTAAAAAAATTATAGGCATTTGAAAGTATCCTTTTTGCAGATTTAATTTTCCCCTGAAAGGAGAGTAAAAAGGCTTTATATAACGATGCCCTATTTGCCTGAAT
>WFRC01000329.1 GCA_015486685.1 Caldifarciminota bacterium | reverse complement strand
GGATTTGATAGGAATTCACAATTCACAAGACTGACCCCTTAATCCTGTCAAATAATTTTGGATTTGGGGATTGGGATTTATAATTTAATGCAAAATGCAGATTGTAAAATGAAAAATAATAAAGGCCGTGAAGCGTAAGGCGTAAATTGTGAAATGTGAAAGGAAAAAGGTGAAAGGATGTTAAGGGATAGTTGAAGGTTTAAAGTTGAAAATTGCAAGTTAAAAAATGCAAAGTGCAGAATGAAAAGTAGAAAATGAAAGGTAAGTATGCAAAAATTTCACATCTTACGGTAGTTTTTCGAAAAAAATTATTGATAATCAAGGATGTTATTCTGGCACGAAAATTGCATATATAATAGTAAACCTATAAAAAAGGAGGATGTATGTTTCAACTTATAATGCTATACGGGACTTTACTACCTCTTAGTAACGGAAAATTAACCGTATATTTTAACACAGAATGGGGAGGAGCAATATACGATATTGTATATCTTGAAACTTCCTTAATTGACCATTATGATACAGGCAGGCTTCTCCAAGTAGCCTACTATGATGGACGACGTCCATTTAGATGGGACCCGGTAGAAGGAGGATCAATTCATAGCATAGGATCACAAATGTTGTATTATGAGTATTATTCCAAAAGAAAAGGTATTCATATTTTAACCCAAGCAAGGGATTGGAAAACAGATAAACTCCTTCCTGTCATTATAGAAAAATGGATTGAATTTGCAGATACCACTGTCATTAAATATGTGTATAAGATGCATTATTATGGAAAAGAAGCATTTTACCCAGCCAGTAATGAACATCCATGCCTTTATGGAACTTCGATATTTAATTCGTATGAATATTATGGAGGAGATTATCCATGGACAAACGATGAAGTAAGTACATATTCTTTACCTTACACCCATAATTCCTTTATGACAAAGGAATCGTGGATTGCTCTCCGTACTTCTGCCAGCTGGCATCAGGGTAATCTCTTATTAACTTTATTTTCATGTGATCATCTCACAAGAGCCGTAGCACGAAGATTTTATCAAGATACGCGTCCATCTTATATCGTACTTGCAGATCCATTTGAAGTCTGTCCCGGATGGAATCCTACTAGCTCTGGTTATATAATAATTGGCAACCCGAGTGAAACCCGCAAATGGATATATCAAAAGGAAGAGGAACTTCGGTCTGAAAAGAAATGGGATTTTTTAGAAGGTCTCGAAGGGTGGAAACCCAACGAATTTGTTTCTTCTTTTACTTCGTCGGAAAGAATATTGAAATTTTGTAATACTGGAACATCATCCTATATACTCAGCCCTACTAACCTTAGTATAGATGCCCGAAAGTTTAAAACAATAGCTGTAAGGATGAAAACAACTTGTCAAGGAAGTGTAAAACTTTACTTTATAAATGAGGCAGAACGTAACTGGGATGAAGAGAAAAAGCGTGTAGTTCCTTTATTAAGAGATACTCTATGGCATACCTATGTTTTTGATATGACAGATTGCCCATACTGGGATGGCTGGATTTACCAATTAAAGTTAGAAATAGGGCAAACCCCAGGAAGCACTGAAATAGAATATATTCATACTTCTTCAGGAATAAATTTTGGATGGGATTTTTCAAGTAATATTGGAAGCTTTCGCCCAGGTAATGATATTGAAAAAATGTATGCGATACCTGATTCTGGATATACACCTATTATTATAAAAGGTACAATAAATCCTGACCCCTACATTATTTCTACAGGAATTTCAGGAGTAAAACTTTCAGATTTCCGTTTTATAAAAATAAGGTTGCGTGCCAAGCACCTACAAGTAGGTCAAGTATTTTATAGAGTAGGAGATATGTTGCATTTCGACGAGGAACATAGTGTTAGATTTGCAATCATACCTAATTCAAAATGGCATACATATTGGATTCCTATTGGAAGATTTTCAGATATTGATAAAAATCTTTATCAACTTAGATTTGACCCAGGAGGAGGAATCCCCAATGATACCATTGATATAGATTATATTTACCTCGTTTATAAATTCCCTTCCCAAGTTAGTGGAACAACAAATAATAAAAATAAAAGGCAATTCCTATCTCAAAATAGAAGAAATTTATGCGAGATAAGAATGTTGAATTTTCATACTATTGCTATTTTATCTGATTCATTCAGCAAAGTTTCATTTACATTATACGATGTGGCAGGGAGGAAAAGATACAGGAGACAAGAAATTATGATTAAAAAGAGATATACCTATATTCATCTTCCATTAAATTTATCTTCGGGAATTTATTTCGCTGTTTTTTCTTACAATGGTATAAAACTTGCTGTGAAGAAAGTGGAAATAATAAGGTAAAGAATTGGAAAGAATTTATATTATAGGAATAAAATTTTACAATAAGCAGCTCTACAGATGAAAAAAATAATAAAAGGGTGGATCAAAAATTTTCTTATTTATATGGGGATGTGGAGAGGTATTAGATATATTACAACTATAATAAGAAGAAGAAATCTCAAAGTTTTATTCAAAAACCTGAAATACCGCAAGAGATATTCTATATATAATTTACCCGTTCCTCCGGATAATTTAATCTTTCTTGTGACAGGAGGATACGATGTCCAGTGGTTTATAGAATCTGGAAGGATGACAACTGATAGAATAGTAGACACCTTAAAGAAGAATAAAGTTAATATAGATAAATTTGGTTCAATTCTTGATTTTGGATGTGGATGTGGAAGGATTATACAGCATTGGCATTCCTTGTTCCCGGATATGGAAATATATGGAACGGACAAAAATCCTGATTTGATTATCTGGTGTAAAAAGCACCTTACATTTGCCCATTTTAGCACAAACAAAGAGCAGGAGAGACTGAGATACGCAGATGGAAAGTTTGATTTTATGTACGCTATCTCCGTATTTACTCATTTGAAAGAGGGTGCTCAGTTTTTCTGGCTTGAGGAACTTTCAAGAGTGTTAAAACCAGGTGGCTTTTTTCTTATAACTACTCATGGGCAATCTTATCTCCCTCAGATGACCCTTGAGGAAAGGGATAAATTTTTACAAAATAGATTGGTTGTAAGAGAGGAGAATATTATGGGAAGTAAGATTTGTTCGGCTTTCCATCCTGTAGAATATGTTTATAAAAAATTTACAAAAGGAGCATTGAGATTGATAGATTTTACCCCTGGTAGTCCCCCAAATCAGGACATATTCCTTTTTCAAAAACTTTCAAGAGATATATAAATTAAAAAGTAAAAAAGAAGGTTTACGCTTAATTATATACCAATCATTCCTTTTCATTTTTCTCCAGACCATACATTAATGAAGATTTCTCCTTTACAAGAGGCTATCTCCCTTTAATATTTCAGGAAACTTTTTCACCAAATCCAAAAAGTATCAAAATCTTTTAACCTTTAAGGATATATTTAACCCCAACAAACCAAAAAACATTTGACATTTTGGATATATTTTATTAAATATTGGGGAATAGTAAAAAGTTATAAAAGGAAAAATAATAGAACACGTTTTTTATTATCTGGATTTTGGGTTTAATTTATTGTTTTTTGCCAACAGCTATGCTCTAATGGCTGTTTGCGAAGCAAATAAGGAGGTATTATGGGAAAGAGACTTGGAGATTTGTTAGTAGAAAAGGGACTTATTACAGAGGAGCAGGTTGCAAGGGCATTGGAAGAACAGAAAAAAAGTGGTGGACGAATAGGGGCAAATCTTGTGAGAATGGGATTTATAACAGATAAGAAAATCACAGAAGTTCTGAGTGAACAATTCGAAGTTCCCCCTGTTGACCTTGATTCCTACGAAGTGGATAAAAGTGTAATTAAACTTATTCCACCTCAGGTTGCAGAGAAACTGATTGTTTTTCCTCTGAAAAGGGATGGTAAAGTACTTCATCTTGCTATGGCAAATCCACAGGATTATTATACGATAGAAGATATAAAATTTGCGACAGGTTTTGAGATAAAGTCTTATGTTGCTTCCGAAAATGCCATTCTGAAATCTATTGAGAGATATTATGGGGTAAGTGGTGCCGTTGCTGAGGTCTTGAAGGAAATGGAAGAAGGCGAAGAAGAGATTGAGGTGCTGGAAGAGGAGAAAGAGAATGTTATTACTGATACAGAGGCAGCACCTGTTGTGAAGCTTGTAAACAGTATAATTACTGAGGCAGTAAAGAGGGGTGCAAGTGATATACATATTGAACCATATAATAAGGTTTTGAGGGTAAGGTTCAGAGTGGATGGAGTTTTACACGAAGCGATGTCTCCGCAATATATATTTGGTCCTGCTATTGTATCCAGAATTAAGTTGATGTCAAAACTTGATATTGCAAAGAAAAGGCTGCCTCAGGACGGACATATAAATATGAGGGTAGGTGCAGATGAGGTAGATTTAAGGGTATCTACACTTCCGACAACACATGGCGAAAAGGTTGTAATGCGTATAGCAAAGAAAGCAGGATTGTCTTATGATTTAGCCACTCTGGGTTTTGATGAACTCTCCTTAAAAAGATTTCAGGATGCACTTGGAAAGCCGAATGGTATTATTCTTGTAACAGGACCAACAGGTAGTGGAAAGACCGTTACACTTTATTCGGCACTTCACAAACTCAATACTCCTGATGTGAATATTATGACAGCAGAAGACCCTGTGGAATATGACCTTATGGGTATAAATCAGGTAAATATCAGGGAGGAGATTGGGCTTACATTTGCTGAGGCATTAAGGTCGTTTTTAAGGCAGGACCCAGATATTGTAATGGTTGGAGAAATCAGGGATAAGGAAACAGCAGAAATTTCCATTAGGGCTGCCCTGACAGGACATCTTGTGTTGTCAACACTCCATACAAATGATACAGCGGCAAGCATTGCAAGGCTTGAAGATATGGGTATTCCGCCGTATATGATTGCCTCCTCTTTGATACTTATACTTGCTCAAAGATTGGTTCGAAAAATATGTAAAAAATGTAAAGAGGAATATGCCCCACATCCAGATGAATTGAAGATATTTGGGATTGACCCGGAAAAGGAAGATAATCGCATTTTTTATAAAGGAAAGGGATGCTTGCAGTGCGGGAATACAGGATATAAAGGGAGGATAGGCATTTTTGAAGTGTTGCCTATTACGCCTACGGTAAGAAGAATGATTGTGGAAGGTGCACCTGTTGATAAGATAAGGGATAAAGGTATAGAAGAAGGTATGAAATTATTGCGGCACGATGGAATTGAAAAGGCAAAAGCGGGTATTACAACCCTGCAAGAAGTAATGGAGAATACAGTATGAAAAAATCTATAACAAAAGAAGACCTCTATTTATTAAAATTCCCTGTTGATATAGAAATATCACCATCCGGGGAATATATCCTTTATACGGTAAAGGGTATAAACAAAAAGGACGATAAGTATTACACGGATATGTTTATTTCTGATAGGAAAGGCAATAAGAGACGATATACAAGAACTACAAAAAGTATATCTTCACCAGAATGGTCTCCGAATGGAAAGCATATTGCATATATTGGGAAGGAAGATAAACTCTCAGGCATATTTATCTTTCCTGCTGATGGTGGAGAGCCATATAAAATCACGAAGAAAAAGGGTATATTTAAGGATATAATATGGCTACCTGATAATAAGCATATCATTACAACATTTATTGAGGTAAAGAATAAGGAGAACCCACCTATTTACAGGAAAATAGATAGAATAATGTATAAAGTAGACGGTCAGGGATTCCTTCCCGAAGATATGCCGCATATATATAGCGTCAATATAAAAACAGGCAAAATGAACCAACTTACATTCGGGAAATGGGGTGATAATTATCCTGCTGTATCCCCTGATGGCAAATGGATTGCCTTTATCTCAAATAGAAGAAAGGACGCAGAGGAAAAGATATTGTATGAGGATATCTATATAATAGATAAGGATGGGAAAAGGGAGAAAAAGATTAAGACACCCCCTGGCCCCAAAGGTTCACTTACATTTTCAAACGATGGAGAATCCATTATCTATGTAGGCAGAGAACACCCTGAACTTTTTTATGGATGGTTGAAAACAGGATTATGGAAGGTTTCTATCAAAGGTGGAGATGCATTTGAGATTACAAAAGGTTTTGATTACCCTGCCGAAGATTTAACAATAGACGATAGGGGTATTGGCGTTGCTTTACATCCTGCTGTTTCTCAGGATAACAAATGGGTTTACTATCTTTTTACTATAGAGGGTGCAACAAGACTGGTAAGATTCTCCTTAACAGGGAATAATAAACATCAGGAAATTACAGGGGGACGCACATCTGTTTATAATTTCTCTTATTTCGCACCTGAGTTTATTGCAGTTGCCTCCACTGCACCTGATAATCCCGGGGATATATTCATATATCAGGGTAAAAAAATAACGAGATTGACGGATTTGAATAAGGCATATAAGAAGAGTCATTATATCTCAATGCCCGAGAGGATAAATTTCAAGGGTTATAAAGGTGATAAAATAGAAGGTTGGATATTAAAACCCTATAAATTTAAGAAGGGTAAACAATATCCATTGATTGTGGAGGTGCACGGTGGGCCACATATGGCTTATGGAATGACATTCTTCCATGAATTTCAGGTGCTTGCAGGTGCAGGTTATGTTGTATTCTATTCCAATCCACACGGTTCTCAGGGATATGGAGAGAAATTTGCTGGTGCCATCCACAATGATTGGGGAGGGCCTGATTATAAGGATATAATGAAGGCGGTAGATATTCTGGAGAAATTTCCATATATTAATAAAAACAAAATGGGAATTACAGGCGGAAGTTATGGCGGGTTTATGACAAACTGGGTAATTGGACATACAAACAGATTTAAGGCGGCTGTTACGCAGAGGAGCGTTGTATCACTATTTACAATGACAGGAACATCTGATTACGGATATTATACACCAAAGGAGTTTTCAGGTAAACCCTGGTGGGAAGACCCGGAATTATACTGGAAACTATCCCCATTGAAATATGTCAAGAATATAAAAACCCCTTTAAGGATTATTCATAGTGAAGCCGATTTCAGGTGTCCTATTTCTGAGGCAGAACAGTTATATACGGCATTAAAAATATTGAAAAAGAAGGTTGATTTCATCAGATTCCCGGAAGAGCCACACGGACTATCAAGGCATGGAAAACCAAAAAGAAGGGTAAAAAGGCTGGAATTCATCCTGGAATTTTTTAACGAACATCTAACCCCCAAACACCTATGAATAAAGAAAATCTTGTTATTTGTAGGGGTAATTCATAAATTACCCCTACTTTTTTCTCTAAACATAAGCCTCTTCTTCAAGTTCGGATTTATCCAGACCTTCTTCTTCAGCCTTTTCACAAACCCTTACGGTAGTAATTTTATTGATTAACCATAGGGCTACATAGGTAAACAAAAATGCATAGATTGCGGCAATTGTAACAGCAACAAATTCCTTAACGAAAAACATTGAGTTTCCAAACGCAAGTCCATTCGCCCCAGCAGGGTCTACTGATTTTGTGGCAAATAAACCCAACAGGAGGACACCTGTATATCCACCTACTCCATGTACGCCCCAGACATCTAATGCATCGTCCCAGCCTTTTTTATTTTTATATGTAATTGCTGCATATCCTACAAGGGAGGCTACTATTCCAATCAACATTGCTGTTTGGACATTCACATATCCCGCAGCAGGGGTTATTGTTGCTAAACCTGCTACTGCACCAGTAAGCATTCCGAGCATTTTTGGTTTTTTCTCGAATATTCTGGATAGAATAAGCCATGTTATTGCTGCGAATGATGCGGCAACATCCGTATTAAGGAACGCATTTGCCGTTACAGCATCTACCCTGAGTTCACTTCCAGCATTAAAACCATACCATCCAAACCACAAAAGGGCTGTGCCTAAGGCAACTAACGGAATACTATGCGGTTTTGCGTTTTTGACATTTCTCCTTCCGACAAAAAATACAGATGCTAACGCTGCAAACCCCGCACTTGCATGAACCACTATACCACCGGCAAAATCACGAACACCCCATTGCTGAAATATTCCACCACCCCATACCATATGTACCAACGGAAAGTATACGAAAAGCAACCACACTGTCAAAAATATCATATAAGCCCTAAACTTAACCCTATCTGCAAATGCCCCTGTTATCAATGCAGGAGTTATTATTGCAAACATCATCTGGTATGCTACGAATATCAGCATTGGAATATTTGCACTTGAAGCAAAAGCTGTTTGGGTAGTAATTCCGTGAAGGAAAAGGTACTTTCCATTTCCTATTATTCCAGCGACATCACCACCAAAACACATTGTAAAACCTACTGTGACCCACAATATAGTTGTCCACCCCATAGATACAAAACTCTGCAACATTATTGTAAGAACATTTTTTCTGCTTACAAGCCCACCGTAAAAGAATGCAAGTCCAGGAGTCATCAACATTACAAGGCTTGTAGCAACAAGCATAAATCCTGTGTTTCCTGTATTAAACATATTTCTACCTCCTTTTCCCAATCATTTTATGATGAAATTTTAAATAGGAATGCAGATGTATATCCCATCCGAAAATTGACACCCCTATTTTTCCGTTTAAAATACCACCCTTTTTGATTTTGTCAATACCATTTTTTTCTAATTTTTCCATTTTTCCCTTTCTCCTTCATTAAATATTATTCAAATATCTTTCTTATATCATCAGAGGTAAGCGAACTTACTGTCTTATCAAAGGTCAATACCTCCTTGAAGAGTTTATCCTTTTCCCTCTGGAGTTGAAGTATCTTTTCCCAATCAGAAGATGGAGTGCTACTTGTTGAGCCAAATATTTCGGGAGATTTATAAACAAGGTAGAGTGCAGAGGCGACAATATGCTTGCAGGAATTTCTCCATGAAGGGCAGCTGCAATTCCATTTTCCATTCTGTGTATTGATAGAAACATTGTACATATCTGTTTTACCTAAAACATAAAATGAGAATTTTGGCGATGCTGGTTAGCTTTACCCTATCTTCATTAAAGTATCTTCTACCTTCGCGGATTGCCTGGTCATCTGCCGCTTCCATAATATTTTTTACAATACGGTGTATATCATAATATATTGACATAGGATAAAATTAACATCCGTTTTCTATTTTTCAAGTGTTTATTGGGGTCAGTCATAAACTATCAACTTTTCATTTTTTGGCATTGAATATGAACCTATTTAGGACAAAAGTTGATAGTTTATGACTGACCCCAATAATTTTTTTGTGAGTTTCATTGCCGTAATGATGGATTTTTTGAGAATGATGTAGGATAATAGTGTTGAGGAATATATACATCCACTTCCGTGCAAACTTCCTTTAATCCTTTTTCCCTTTATTTCTGTAAATTTTTTCCCATCAAAAAGGAGG
>WFRC01000328.1 GCA_015486685.1 Caldifarciminota bacterium | reverse complement strand
GATAAGATTGTAACAACCCTGATTGAACACCATTCAAATTATCTCCCCTGGCTTTATATGGCAAAAAAGTATAACTTAAGGTTAGAGAGAATTAAACCTGATAAAAATGGGCACTTTAATCTAAAAGATTTCGAGGATGCAATAGATGATAATACAAAATTGGTTGCGGTTAATCATATATCAAATGTTCTGGGGACCATATCTCCCCTCTCTGAGATTGTTAAAATTGCAAAAAAACATAATGCATTGGTGCTTGCAGATGGAGCGCAGGCTGCTCCACATATTCCCCTTGATTTGAAGAGCCTGAATCTTGATTTTTATGCAATAAGTGGACATAAGATGATGGGTCCCACTGGGACAGGCGTTTTATATATCAATTCAAGAAACCTTGATTGGTTTAAGCCTGCTTTTGTTGGTGGAGGAATTATTAAGGATGTTGAGATGGACAGCTATACATTGGCAGATGGGTTTGAAAGATTTGAAGCAGGAACACCCAATATTGCAGGTGGTATAGGTTTAGGTGCTGCGGCAGAATACCTTTCAAAATACGGGATGAAAAATGTGGAAGCATACGAAAATGAGATTACAGGTTATTTTCTTGATAAAATGCAGACAGTTGAAGGAATAGAAATTTATGGACCATTGAATGCACAGAAGAGGGTAGGGGTAGTTTCATTCAATCTCAGCAATATCCCTCCACACAGGGTTGCATTTTTACTCTCTGAAAAGCATAACATTGCCGTGAGGTCAGGGCTCCATTGCGCCCATCCCTTAGTAAAGTATATTCTTAATGTACCCAATGGCACAGTCAGGGCATCGGCATATATATATAACACAAAGGATGAAATTGATAAACTTGTTTCTGCCTTAAATGAGATAAGAAAGATGGGATGAAAAAGACTGCCCTATATATTATACTTTTATTGATATTTTCTTCAATACTTATATTCTATCCCAAGAAGATAGAGGAAACAGAATATTTGTTTGATACAATAGTAACTGTTTATGCATATTCACTATTCCCAAATAAGGCAAAAAATGCTATAAATAAGGTTTTTGCGGAGATGAAAAGAATAGATACCCTGGATGCCCCTTATATCATTTCAGGCAATTATAGTGATGATGTAATATACTTAATACAGAGGGGGGTTGACATTGGTTATGAAACAGATGGGGCATTTGACATTACGGTTGGCACACTGATGAAGGCGTGGGGAAGATTTGAAAAACCCATTATACCATCACCTGAGAAGATTAAAGATGCACTATCAAAAGTAAATTTTAAGAAGATTCTGATAAAGGGAGATTCCTTAATCCTGCCCCAGGGATATCTGATTGATTTAGGTGGAATTGCAAAGGGATATGCAATAGATAGAGGTGTTGAGATATTGAGGAAAAATGGCATTACCTCCAGTTTGATAAATGCGGGAGGTGATATAGGTATCACAGGTCCAAAACCATTTCACAGGAAATGGAAGGTAGGTATAAGAAATCCCAGAGGTGACGGTGTAATTGGATATATTGAAATGGATGCAGGCTTTATTGCAACATCCGGCGATTATGAAAGATATTTTATATTAAATGGTAAGAGATACCACCATATTGTAAACCCAAAAACGGGCTATCCTGCAAGAGATGCTGTTTCAACTACTGTGATTGCACCGACAGGACTTCAGGCTGATGCATATTCAACAGCGGTTTTTGTTATGGGTAAATACGGGATAAATTTTTTGAAAAATCACCATCTGGAAGGGTTTTGCATTATTCCGTCAGGAGATTCATTGGTGTATATGAAGACCGATGGATTTAAGTTAATGGGGAGAAAAAAATGAGAGAGGCAATGTACTGGACAAAACTTGAGGATGGGAAGGTGCGGTGTGATTTATGTCCCCATAAGTGCATATTGAAAGAGGGAGAAATTGGTATTTGTGAGGGCAAAAAAAACATTGGAGGAAAACTGATTGCCGTGAATTATGGTGAAACAGTATCACTTGCAATGGACCCCATTGAAAAAAAACCCTTATTTCACTTTTATCCCGGCTCATACATCCTTTCTACTGCCCCAAACGGGTGCAATCTCAGGTGTCCTTATTGTCAGAACTATGAAATATCTATTGCAAAAGCGGATACAACATATATCTCACCTGAAAAGTTGGTGGATTTGGCTGTATATTACAAATCCAGAGGCATTGCATTTACATATTCAGAACCCCTTATCTGGTATGAGTATATATACGATACCGCACCCATTGCAAAAAAGCATAATCTGAAGATTGTGCTCGTTACAAATGGGACAATAGAAGAAGCGCCATTAAGAGAGTTATTAAAGTGGGTAGATGCAATGAATATTGACCTGAAGTCTATGGATGAGAAATATTATAGAACGGTCTTGAAAGGGAACCTTGAGACCGTAAAAAATACCATTCAGATTGCAAGTAAATCTATACATATAGAGGTAACAAATCTCCTCATCCCGGGAGTGAATGATACAAAGGAACAGATACAGAAACTTCTTGAATGGGTGGCAGGTGTAAATGACAGAATACCGCTGCATTTTACAAGATACTTCCCTCACTATAAATATGTAAAGGCACCCACCCCTGTTGAAACTTTGAAGATGGCTTATGAAATGGGCAGGAAATACCTTAAATATGTATATATGGGAAATGTCTATACAGGTGAAGGAGAAAATACATACTGCCCTGTTTGCGGAAATCTGCTTGTGAAAAGGGTAGGTTATCAGGTAAACACATCAGGCATAAAAAAGAAAAGGTGCTCAAAATGCGGAAATCCAGTAGATTTCGTCCTCTAAAGATTGGTGATGTAATTGTTATTGGTATACTTATATGTATAATATTTCTTGTTCCCAGAAACAGGGGAGAGAAAATCAAAATTTTTGTTGACGGAAAGGTTATTCGTGTGTATTCATTGAATATGGATACAACGATTACAATTCAGGGTTATAAAGGGCCATCTGTTATTCAGATACAGAAGGGTAAAGTGCGAATGCTGGATTCTACCTGTCCGCTTAAATTATGTGTAAAAATGGGATGGATAAGTAATGCAGGGGCATCTATTGTATGTGTCCCAAATCGCGTGACAATCTTAATTAAAGGAAAGGCGTATTGGGATGTTATTACAGAGTAAATTTGCGCTTCTTTCAATATTTCTTGCTCTGTCAATCATTCTATATGTCCTTGAAACATTTATACCGCGGCCTGCGCCGTGGTTCAGGCTGGGACTTTCAAATGCCTTTATCCTCTTTATACTTATATGGTTTGGTTGGAAGGAAGCGTTCACCGTATCTGTACTCAGAACAATAACAGGCTCAATCATTCTGGGCAACCTGTTCTCCCCATCTTTTATCCTGTCCATCTCAGGCAGTTTTGTAAGTATATGCGTAATGTATGTTCTCATAATCTTCGCCAGGCATATTAGTGCCATAGGGATAAGTGCAGTGGGTGCATCTGCCCATATGCTTACACAAATTCTTATTGCCTGTAAAATGTTTGTGGGTATTTCGGCAATAAAGGGTTTAGTTTTTGTGCTTCTTCCGTTTGCTATTATTTCAGGTATTATAACAGGTTATATTGCATATCTTATTCTATCTATATATGAAAGGAGGCTTTATGCATATCAGAGGTAGGATTCCTCTTATTATTTTTATTATCATCATTGGGGCTATTTTAGGCGGTCTTGTAGGTCAACTTATAGGTATGGCACTTCCAGAGGGAATTGTCAAAACATTCATTACTAAAAGCATTAGTGTGGGATTCTCGCCGATTTATATCAATCTTTACATTATGACATTTACCTTTGGACTTATGTTGAAGTTTAACATATTCAGTATATTAGGAATCGTATTCCTGGGATATCTATTAAGATGGGTATATTAAATAGAGGCACAAAGAATATCATCATTGCTACATCAGTGGTATTTGTTTTCCAGATACTTGTTGGTAGGGCATATCCTGAATACATAAAATATTTTGCACTTATTCCCGGGCTTGTATGGAAAGGGTATGTATGGCAGTTGTTTACATATATGTTTCTCCATGGTGGAATATGGCATCTTGCAATGAATATGTATGCACTTTTCCTGTTCGGAAATGATATTGAATATTATTGGGGCACAAAAGAGTTTTATAAATTCTATTTCATCACCGGCATTGGTGCTGGCATTATTTATGCAATTCTAAGGTTTCATTCATATATTCCCGTAATTGGTGCATCAGGAGCAATATTTGGGGTATTACTGGCTTATGGTCTATATTTTCCCGAGAGAAGATTAATGATATTCCCTTTATTTATTCCCATAAAGGCGATACACCTTGTATATATATTCGGTGCAATTGAATTTCTTTCCATCTTCGCCCACGATAATGTTGCCCATCTTGCACATCTTTCAGGACTTCTTGTGGGATACCTGTATATAAGATGGAAAAGGAGGAGGTTGTATTAGTGCTTATTTTTGCGCCACGAGGGACTTGAACCCCCAACCCGCGGATTAAGAGTCCGCTGCTCTACCAGTTGAGCCAGTGGCGCCTTAAAAAACAACGCGCCTGGAGGGATTCGAACCCCCAGTCTACGGATTCGTAGTCCGACGCTCTATCCAGTTGAGCCACAGGCGCTTGATAAAAGATAACATTTACAATAGAAAAGTCAACAAAAAAATTGTAATCAGCCATAGAAATTATAATTTAGATATAAAAAGGAAATACTCCCCACTTCCGTATTATTATGATTAGAATGGATTACCTATATTGAAATATATCTTACCTCTATCTGTACGGCTTACATCTGTAAGCCTTTTCCCATAATCAAGCCTGATTATGCCAAAATTTGTCAGATATCCTATTCCAAAGCCTGAACCAACCTTTAATGAGTAAGGTCCTGAAAAATCCATCCAGAGGTTGCCTGTATCAAAAAAGAGTATCCCTATAATCCTTTTCCTGACTCTTAATCTAAACTCTACATTACCTAAAATCATTTCTATCCCGCTCATTTTACCCCTTATATCCCTTTCGCCAATAGATGCTTCGTCATAGCCCCTTATGCTGGAAGCACCACCAAGTTCAAATCTTACATCCGGGCTTATCATCTCAGGCGGCATATCAGGAAATGTAATTCCTAATCTCATTCTTCCCACGATTACACCATTACCCGGAGTCTTTTTATAATAACTTCCCTGAAACACAATCCTTTTGAAATAATTGTTCCCTCTGAAAATACCACCTGCATATTCACCAGATAGCATATAATATCCCCCGGATGTAGGATAGATAAAATCATTTCTTTTATCTACAAATGAGAGCAGTGCCAGACTGTTTGTAATGCTTGCAGGCATTGTATCTTCAATGACAGTTCCCTGGGCGAGGGTTTCAATAGCAGTATGCCTGAAGTTGTATGATAAAGAGATATGGTAGATGTCAAATACAGACTTCGATAATTCGTACTTAAACATATAAGATGATTCATAGTATCCTTTTGTCTTTACCCATCTATGAAGAAAGGAACCACTTTGAGAAAGGTTTAATGGAGATAAATGGGGCTCCTGGTAATTCATCTTAACATCTGTCCATACTTCTTTTTCAAGATTGAAGGCAAAATATACGCCTACATTTGTTTTTCTTATCACATTGAATAGGTAATTATTTCCCCAATCAAGGGTAAAAAGTAGTTTATTTGGCGATTCATATCCAAATCCCCCACCTATCCATTTGGGCTTTTCTACATTTACATCAAATTTTACATCCACAGAATCTTTCGAAACAGGCAATATATTAAAACCAGCATACTTAAAAAGGGCTGTATTATAAAGATTTCTCTGCGTATGGTATGCCTCATCTAAATTGAAGAATTCACCCTTTTTTAGTGTTATTTCATTCTTTAATGAAGTCTCTTTCACATATCCCAGATTTTTAAATATTATATTTCTTAATCTTACCCTGTCTTTTTCCTCAATATGGTATATTATTTTTACCCCATCAGTGTGTATATCTTTCTCAACATTTAATCTCATATTTATAAATCCATATCTTGCATATAGGTTTGTGATTTTATACTCACTAATGTTTATTAAACCTGCATTATAGTACATACCCTTTTGAATAGGAATATTTTTCTTTATTCTGGATTCAGGTAGAAAATTATCTCCTTCTATCAGGATGTCAGATATTTGATACCTTTCACCTTCTATAACCGTAAATGTGTAATTTAATCTTCCCCTTTTTCTATCTATTTTTCCAGACCTTTCTATAATCCTTGCATCAAAAAAACCATGGTCTCTGTAATATTGGACTACCCTTTTTATGTCGTTTCGGATATAATTTTCGTCATAAGGTTTACCTATTTTTGATTTCATAATACCCTTCAGCACCTTTTCAGAAAAGGTCTCATTACCCTTGAAGTGGATTTTACCAATCAAAAGTTCACTCCTGATTTGCGGTTTTGCACACCCAAATAGGAGTAGAAGCAATATAAAAATAGGCAGATTTTTTCTCCTTTTAATATAGGGTAAAATCATTACAAGGATGAAGGCAATAGTGGCAATAATAGCCCCTGTTATTCCCATCAGAGATAAAATTGTAACAATAATACCCGCGATAATGACTCCCCCTGTTATAGCAATTAGTGCTGAATACCAGGGGATGGAAAATATAAAGGCAAGCGCAGAACCTGTCCACGCCCCTGTAATGGGAAGCGGTATCGCCACAAACAGCATTAATCCCAGAAGCCCATATTTTTTTACAAGATTACCTTTTAGTTCTGTCCTATGAAGAAACTTTTTCACAACACCTATTTTACTGATATAATGCAGTATAAGTATTATCGGGATAATGGGAATAATATTTCCCAATACGGCGACAGGATAAACTTCATAGTAAGGCATATGTAAAACATTTATTCCAAAAGGTATACCCCCCCTTAATTCAAATATTGGAAGCATTGAAACACTCATAACTCCAAGCCAATGGGGAAGTTGAGAGGCAGATTTTAGTATTCCCTCCTTATAAAATGAGAATAAAAAGAGATTGAGCATATTACTGTATTAGCGCAAGCCCAAGTGCTATAGAATTCATCTTTGTCTCTTTATCATCTGCCCTTGAAAGCATTACGACAGGCTTTGATGTGCCTATGATGGTGCCTGCTGCTCTGGCATTTGCGAGATATATCAATGATTTTGCCACTGCATTTCCACAAACGATTTCAGGGGCAATGATTATATCAACTTCACCACAAATAGGGCTTTCTATCCCCTTTTTCTTGCAAGCATTTTTATTGAGCAGTAAATCCATTGCCAATGGGCCATCAATTTCACAATCCCCAAATTCCCCCCTTTCACCCATCTTTGCAATCTCCGCTGCTTCAATGGTTTCCGGCATATCAGGATTAACTGATTCAATAGCAGCAAGCAACCCAACCTTTGGGGTAGAAATACCAAATCTTCCTGCTACTTCACAGGCATTTTTTATAATATCTACCTTTACCCTCAAATCAGGTTTTATGTTCATTCCCCCATCTGTGATAAAGAGGAGTTTATCACGCGTAGGTATATCAAGGATAGCAATATGGCTTAACACCTTACCTGTTCTTAATCCATATTCCTTATTGAGAATCTCCTTTAAGAACACAGATGTGCTTACCATACCTTTAAGAAGGATATCACCCTCCCCTGCCCTCACCATTTTTACAGACTTTTCCAGAGACCCCTTTGTTTCAGGCATATCAATTATTTCCATATTCTGGACGCCCAATCCTTCACCTGCTTTTGCCATTTTTTCCTTATTTCCAACGAGAACAGGCTTTATCCATCCGCGCTCCTGTGCCTCTTTACAGGATTCTATAATTGTCCTTTCGTTTGCAGCAGGCACAACAAGCGTTTTTGGACCCCGTTCTTCCGCATATCTATAAAGTTCGTCAAAATTTCTGAGCAAATCTACCTCCTTTACTTTTCCCATTAATTTACGATTATATTAAAGGTTGTCAAGGTGATTTTGTGTTTCCTTATAACTATAGAGTTCCACTGCCTCTTCCAATGTTATTCTCTGCTCAGGAAAGGGTGCATTCACAGCAGAATTTATTCCATATTCAGGAGAAAATGGCATACAATCGGAACCAAATACAATCTTCCCACCTGCATCTAAAATTTTCCTGAATCTGTTATTTTTTGCATAATCTTTTCCCAACGCCCTTTCATACAATCCGCCTTTATTAGACCAATTTCCAACAAAATTTGGCTGCATTGAGAGGATAATCCCCAATTTAACTGCCTCATTTATTTGTTCGGCTGTAGCAAGTTCAAAGTGCTCAATTCTGTTCCCATAAGGATTTCCTTCTTGCATTGTATTTTTATAAACTCTAAGTGCCTGGGCAATTGCCCTATCTCCTATGCTATGCATAATTACACTAATCCGATGTTCCTCTGCAAATCTTATGATTTTTTGGAGCCCTTCATCAGAATGGAGAAGTATTCCCTGAGTTCCATCTGGGTAATGAAACTCTCTGAGTGCTGCTGTTCTCGCACCAATTGAACCGTCAAGAAATAATTTTATTCCCTTGAATTTCACCCTATCTGTATCTTGAAATTTTAGGGGTTTCGGAAGAAAATCAAATGGTATATATGCATCTACAAAAATCTTTAGTTTCCCTTCCCTATCAAGTTTCCAATATTGCCCCAGATATCCAGTATAGGTAATATCACCTATTTTTACCACATTCTCCTTTACAGCAATTTCCTGAGCCATTAAAATAGCCCTTTCAATTGTTGCAGGGGAGGGTGGAAAAATCCTTTCAAGATATAAAACCACATCTTCTTTTAAGATGCCAGTTTCATAATCCACAAATTTCCATTCAGGGGGTATAAGTTTTAAGGCAGGGGTATTTGCTACAGCAATATGCCCACATATTCTTCGCATAATAACAGGGTAGGAAGGGAAAATTTTATCCATTTCCTCTTTTTCAGGATATATGCTTTTTTTCCATTTAGTTTCATCCCAGTTCACAGCAATTATGATTTTTTCATTTCTGTTTTCTTTAATGTAATTTTGGACCATTTCGTAGGCTTCTTCCACGGAATGGACATTGGATAAATCAGGTCTGATTTGATTTAATCCCATACTTACAAAATGTGTATGTGCATCAAAAAATTTAGTTTCTTTCATTAGGTTTCCTTTCATAAACAAAAATAAGAACATTTTTTGTCTTTGCAAGAAATTTTCTGACTGTTTCCCGATTCTTTGATTCTTTTCCATTTTTCTCCCTTGATGGGAAGGATGAAATTTGTTGTTTTTTACAGTTAACGAATTACGATTTACGATATATTTCCGCATTCCGCATTATTATGGTCACGCATCACGGTCTTTATTATTTTATGTAGAGGGGTTTCCCAACCCCGATAACTTTTTGGGGAAAGAGGAAGGTTGTATAATAATCAAGGGTCGACCCCCGGTTATTAAAAAAATTATTGACATCCTGAATAATATGTTTATACTTTAATATGATTTCAATTGTCATTCCTGTTTATAATGAAGAGGATGCCCTGCCGCATTTATATGAAAGATTAATTAAGGCATTAGAGTCATTAAATGATGAATACGAATGCCTTTTTATAAATGATGGAAGCACAGATAATAGTTATAATATACTTAAAGGATTTGAGTCTCAGAATAAAAACATAAGGGTCTTTAATTTTAGAAGGAATTTTGGGCAAACTCAGGCAATTGCCTGCGGATTTGATTATGCAAAAGGAGATATAATCGTTACAATGGATGCAGACCTCCAGAATCTTCCAGAGGATATTCCTTTTTTGATTGAAAAACTCAATGAAGGTTATGATGTCGTAAGTGGATGGAGAAAAAAAAGGAAAGACCCCCTATTTTCTAAAAAGTTTCCCTCATTCATTGCGAATAAATTTATCTCATGGACAACAGGTATTAGATTGAAGGACTTCGGATGCACCTTAAAGGCTTATAGAAAATGGGTAATTAAAGGATTAAAGTTGTACGGCGAAATGCACAGATTCCTACCTGTTCTCTGTCAATGGAAAGGGGCAAAGGTTGCTGAAATTCCTGTCAGACATCAGAAAAGAAAATATGGGAAAACAAAATATGGGACATCAAGAGTTTTTAAGGTAATTCTGGATATATTTGTTTTGAGATTTTTTCTTTCTGTCAGAAATACACCTATGCATCTCATTGGAGGCTGGGGTATTATCACCCTTTTCCTGTCTTTTATATCAGGTCTTGCGACTATTTTACTTAAAATATTCAAAAACATAGATATGACAGGGAACCCTCTTCTTTATCTCACTATCCTATTAGGTATTCTGGGTTTTCAGTTTATGATATTGGGATTGCTTGGGGAAATAAATATGAGAAATTATTACGAAGCAAGCAAAAATAAGTTATATCAACTAAAGGATGATAGATAAAATCCTGATTATTGCCCCAACACCATTTTTCTCTCATCGGGGTTGTCATATAAGAATCTATGAAATAATAAAAAATATTGAAAATAAATATGAGCCTGTAATACTTACCTACCCTGTTGGCGAAAATATCCAGGGGTTTAATATTATAAGAACTCCAAAAATTTTTAATAATACAAAGGATTTCAAAATAGGACCATCTTTTATACGAGTAATATATGATTTTTTTATGCTGATCGAAGGGGTAAAAATTCTCAGAAGAAAAAAAATTCGGTTTATTTTATCATTTCTTCATGAAGGCATAATTATAGGGAAAATATTAGCATTTTTCTTCCAGAAGGAACTCATATCCGATATCCAGGGAAGTTTTGCAGGAGAAATTTCTGAGCATACAAGAATAAAAGAAGGAGGTTTTTTGTTTGACTGGATACAATTTATAGAGCAATACCTTTTACTCCTTCCCAATAAGATTACTCTCAATACAAAATATCTTGCCTCCCGGATTAGAAGAAAAGTATCTGTAATTCCCGATTTTCCCCCATCCCGGATAAAAATTTCCAAAGATTCAGAAAAGACAATTATTTTTGTTGGCGTTTTAACAAAATATCAGGGTATTGAATATTTATTAAGGATGATGGGATATTTCAAGGGAAAAGAGAAAATTAAACTTTATATCATTGGTTATCCTAATATTGATAAATACAAAAAACTGGCACAGGAAATGGGGGTTGCAAAAAATGTGGAATTTTTGGGGAAGGTAAGTTATTTTGAAATTGGGAATTATCTAAAAAATGGGATGGTGGCTATCTCTCCAAAGATTTCACAATTTGAGGGAAATGGCAAACTCCTTCTATACCTGGCATATCATCTGCCTATTGTAGTATTTGACACACCTGTAAACAGGGAGATTTTGCAGGATGCAGGGGTGTATATTCCTCCGGAGAATGCAGAGATGATGGCTGAAAAGGTCAGCCTTTTACTGAAAAATAAGGCGTTATATAAAAAATATCAGACGCTGTCGCGGAAAAGATACAGAGAATTGCAGAAAGGAATAAAAAGATTGACCACAAAAATTCTGAATAAAGATTAGGATAAACTGAGATTTGGATTGGCTCTGATTGAAAGGGGTGAGGACTCTCCTTTTTTAAGATGAAAATAACCTGCGGCGGCAATCATTGCCCCATTGTCTGTGGCATATTCTGGTAAAGGAAAAATGGCATCCTCAAATTTCTCCTGTATCTTTTCCCTTAATCTCTTATTTGCGGATACACCTCCACATACAGCAATCTTATTAATACCTGTTTTTTGAGACGCTTTCGCTAATTTTCCCATAAGTGTATCCACCACAGCCTCCTGAAAAGATGCTGATACATCCTTTATATACGAAATTTTCTCTCTGCTATTCAGGGATTGATACACATATAAAACAGCAGTTTTTAATCCACTAAAGCTGAAATTTAATCCACCAGGGTCAGGTCTCGGGAATGAGAATTTTTTGTTATCCCCTGTGAGTGCAGCGTTTTCTATTGCTGGTCCACCAGGATAACCCAAACCAATCAGTTTGGATATTTTATCTAAGGCCTCTCCTGCGGCATCGTCTACTGTTTCTCCCAATACTTTGTATCTACCTAATTCTTCAATCAGAATAATTTCCGTATGGCCTCCCGATGCAAGAAGACAAAGCCTCGGGAATGAAACCCTTCCCTTTCCAATAAATGCCGAAAATATATGCCCTTCAATATGATTTACTGCCAAAAATGGTTTTGATATTGCCCATGCAAGACTTTTGGCAAATGTTAAACCGACAAGTATTGCCCCAATGAGTCCAGGCCCATAAGTAGCAGCAATACCATCAATTTCCTGAATCCCGATATTTGCCGACCTTAAAGACTCACTTACAACGCCTTCTACTTTTTTCAGGTGGTCCCGTGAAGCAATTTCGGGGACAACACCTCCATACTCTCTATGAGAAATCTGGGTATATACAATATTGGAAAGTACATTCCCATCATAAACTGCCGCAGATGTCTCATCACAAGATGTTTCAATGCCCAGAACTTTCATATATAATCTTTACTGAATCAGGGAATATCTTAACTATTCCATTTGGAATCTTTAGTCCTACTTTTCCCTCTTTTTTAGGAATGGAGGTGGGATATATATTTTTTGTCTTTTTCACTATAGATTTTACTCCCACAATGCTTATTTGTTCAGGAAATGATTTATATCCTTTTGGCACCTTTATTCGCACAACCTTTTCTAATGTAGGATTTAATCTTATTTTTAAGGTTTTTGGAGAAAGTATGGATTTCACATTTATGCTCAGCCACATTGGAATTTTTACCATAGATGTGTCAAGATAGATAAAGTATAAACCTGCCTTTTTTTCCACATTAATCTCTATACTAAGCGGCTTCAACAAGTTCATTAACATCAATTGTCTTTTATTTCCTTCAATTGAAATTACTGCTTTGTTGGGAACACGAGAAAGCAAGATATATTTATCGGGTATCTTAATGTTTAATGGAACCTTTGTAAATAAAGTTGCCTTTTCAGATGTAACGGCATAAAACCAGATAAATGCCCCAATGATGAGGGCGGTAATCTTCAGCGTAAGGTTATTTTTTAGAAATTTTATCACTTTATAATTACCTCTTTATTCCCATTTTCTACATAACCTATCTCTACGCTACCTTTAATTTTCCCTGAGAGCGATGAATCGTCTGTGATAATTACCATACCAATGCCCATATTAAATGTATGAAACATCTCATACTCAGGCACATCCCCATATTTCTGAATGAGATTAAAAATATGTGGAACATCCCATCTTGATTTCATAATCACAACATTTATTGCCCCGGGAAGAATTCTCACAATATTATCATAAAATCCACCGCCTGTAATGTGGGCAATGCCTTTAATAGAAGAGAGATAAGGAAAAACAATATTGAGATATGAGGTATGTACCGCAAGCAGTGCATTACCTATTGTATCAGAGATTTCTGGAATATATTTATCAATCTTCCACCTGAGTTTTTCAAAAAATACCTTTCTTGCAAGGCTAAAACCGTTTGTATGTAAACCTGAAGACGGGAGTCCGATTACAATATCACCCTTTTTAATATTTCTTCCTGTAATGAGTTTTCCCCTTTCAGCACCACCGATAATAGTTCCTGCAAGGTCAAATTCTCCTTTTTTGTAAACCCCTGGCATTTCAGCTGTTTCACCACCAATGAGTGCGCAATTATTCTCAATACAGGCAGATGACATACCCTCAATAATTTCTGTAAGCACCCCAGGATTTAATTTGGATGAGGCAAAATAATCAAGGAAAAATAGGGGTTTTGCACCAAGTGTAAGGATATCATTTACAGAGTGATTTACGATGTCCATCCCTATGCCTTTATATTTTCCTGCCATACTTGCAACTCTCACCTTTGTCCCGACACCATCAATACTGGATACAAGCACAGGTGATTTGATATTTATTCTTGAAATATCAAACAGCCCTCCAAATGAACCAATCTCAGATAAAACACCTTTATTAAAGGTTTTTTTTGCAAGTATTTTTATCCTTTTCAAGGCAGTTTCTGCTGATTTTATATTAACCCCTGCATCCTTATATAACATATCTTCATCTTACAATTTTTTATGAATAAGTCAAGGGGAAAACTCCTCTTTTACATTATTTTTTAGTTAGGCATAGGTCAAAATTATTTAAAAACCGCGTTTCGTGACCAGAATAATGCGGAAGTGAGAATGCGGAATTAATTCGTAAAGCGTAAGGCGTAAGCCGTTAATTGTAAAAACTACAAAACAACAACAGATTCACCCTCCCTTAATCCCTCCCATCTAAATCCCGGAGGCATCAGTAATTTACCAATCCCAATATTCACTTACCTCCCAAAGGGGGTCAGGCATTGACAATTGACAAATTAGGCTATCTTTTTTGTTTGGTTATCCTATCAACCCTATCTAAAAATGAAAATAAGGCAAAAATATTTTTTCCTTGACATCTTCAGGAAAAATTTTATATTGTAAGGATATGACATGGATATTTTTGGTATTGGGATTTACAATAAATAGTGTTCGGGTGATAAACCCGGGAAACCAGAAGGCTACTGCATACTCAGGCAACTCTGTGAATCTGGTAATTGTAGGGAATTTTAACGATACCACATTTTACAGGTTAAAATCTTCTTATATTCATTCGGATATTGATAGTGTAACACCTGAGGGTGATTCCTTAAAGTTTCGGGCGATAGTTGACAATAACGCGCCTATGCCTATTCATTTTTCTATTAAAGATGAAAACCAGGGAGTTAAAGATAGCCTTTTCCTTGTCCCTGACATTAATTTTATCTCTATCAATAAGCATATTTTCAAGACGCTGGATACTTTGACACTTACTGTTTCGTTTTCATGGAATGGCATTCCCGTAAATAATGGCATCAAATCTGCAACCTTGATAATAAGGAAAAATACCAATATGGTAGATAGTATAGATATGGAAAAAGGAGATTCCGTTTTCTCCTCCGTATGGCAGGTGCCTGCAATAAAAGGAGATTTTGATATAGATTTAAGGGTAAGTACGCTCAATGCAGAGGGGGTATTTCGTAATGTAAAAGGCATCAGCACCATCCCTGCCCGAATGTCTCCCACACTTTTCGTTTTTGATGCACCAAATACACCTGATTTAAGAGAAAGATTAAGATGGTATAAAGATGTATTTCAGAGAGAATTTAATGACTATTTTTTCTGGGATGTTTGGTATAGAGGTTTCCCTGATTCAACCCTGTTTTCATCCGATTTTATTATATGGTATGAATCTCCAAAGGGAGATTTCCTCCTATCCCGAAGGCAGAAGGAATTATTTACAAAATATTTACAATCAAATGGAAAGTGTATCCTTATTGCCCCGTATCTTGGGAGATATATTGAAACAAATGGCAGTGCCTTTGATTCCACATTTCTTAGTAATGTGCTCCATATTAAATTCATAAGGGGCTTTAACGAAAAGGGATATATCTCCCACATTGAATTTCTACCTGAGAATACTGGAATCTCACATTGGTTATTTACCCTTTATAAAAATAGTAAATTCTTGCCCATATATGGAGAGGAGGTAGATACAATTTATCCCAGCCGCCCACTATTTTCTTATGAAGGCGGGCAATTTGCAGGCGTCTTTATGAATAGCCCTTATTCCCTTGCTGTCCTTGATTTTTACCCGGAAGAAATTTTGAGCATCAAAGGGGAGGATATTTTTCCTGCAATAAAAAGTTTGTTGGAAAATGCAGTAAATGTCAATGATATAAGTATACTTTCACAAAACTACCCCAATCCTTTTTCAAATTATACAATCATTCCATATACGCTTAAACAGGATGGGGCAATTAAACTTATAATATGCGACCTTGCGGGTCGCGTTGTTAAAAATCTTGACGAAGGTTTCAGAACGAAAGGAGAATATACATCTGATTGGGATGGAAGGGATGAAAGAGGGAAAGAGGCAAAGGCAGGCTTTTATTTCTACCACTTAATAATAAAATCGGGAAACGAGACATTTCGTCAAACAGAAAAAATGTTAAAGATTAAATAGGAGGTAAATTTGGCGATTAAGAACATTGCATTGATAGGACATAATGGTGCAGGCAAAACAACATTGGCTGATAATATTCTGTATATTGCTGGTGAAACAAATAGACAGGGAAAGGTTGATGACGGCACATCTTTGTTTGATTACAATCCTGATGAAATTAGCAGGAAATTCAGCATCAGCCTTTCACTTGCTACATTCAAAAATAAGGATATAGATATTAATCTTATAGACCTGCCAGGATTTATGGATTTCTGGGGAGAGGTATTTTCAGGTCTATCTGTAATTGATAGTGCAATCCTTGTAATTGATGCTCAGTCCGGAATTGAGGTTGGAACAGAAAAACTATGGGAATATGCCAGGGAGAAAAATATCCCTCTGATGATTTTTGCCAATAAATTCGGGAAGGAAAATACAAATTTTGAGACATTATTTGCATCTCTAAAATCAGATTTTGGTAGTGGTGTCTTTCCTTTAACATTTCCTATAGGGAGTTTCAAAGACCTCAAAGGTATTGTGAATGTTTTTAACAAGAAGGCATACATAAATGGCAAAGAAACAAATATCCCTGATGAATTGGTTTCTACATTTGATAAATATCGCAATCTTTTGATTGAATCTGTTTCTGAGATAGATGATGCCTTGATGGAGAAATACATAAATGAAGAAGAGTTAACAGAGGATGAAATAAGAAATGGTGTGAAATCGGGCATTTTGAACGGCAAAATCTACCCTGTTCTTGCAGGTGATGCATTGTCAAGTATAGGCGTCAAATCCCTTATGGATATGATTTACAGCATACTCCCTTCTTATAAAAATAGAAAGATTAAAGGTCTCAAGGATGGTAAAGAAATAGAAGTTTCTCCAGATGGGCCATTCTCCGGATTTGTCTTTAAGACAATATTTGAACCGCACCTTGGCGAAATGAACCTTATCAAGGTATTGAGTGGTAAGCTTGAAGCAGGCTCAGAGGTATTTAATGTAAATAAGAAAAAACCGGAAAAGATTAACCAAATTTATCTCCTTAAAGGAAAAGAAAGGATTGAAACAGAGAAATTGAGTGCAGGAGAAATTGGGGCACTTGTGAAATTAAAAAATACGGAGACATCAGATACATTGTCAGACAAGAATTATAATATCACTTATCCTGCAATAGAATTTCCTCCGACAAGTATTGCACTCGCTATTGTTCCAAAGACCAAAGGTGATGAAGAAAAGGTTTCGTCTGCACTCGCAAAAATCCATCAAGAAGACCCCTCTTTTTCTTACGGATATGATACCGAAACAAAACAAACCCTTATATATGGACTTGGCGAGATGCATCTGGATGTAATTATAGGTGCATTAAAGAGAAAATTTGGCGTTGAAGTAGGGGTAGAAAGACCGCTTGTGAAATATAGAGAAACAATAAAATCAACTGTAGAAGCCCAGGGTAAATACAAAAAACAAACAGGTGGCAGAGGGCAATATGGAGATGTCTGGCTCAAGATTGAACCATTGAAAGAAAAGGAATTTGAATTTGTCAATAAGATTGTTGGAGGGGTTGTGCCCAGTAAATATATCCCTTCGGTAGAAAAGGGTGTAAAGGAAGCATTGAGTAAAGGCATCCTGGCAGGTTATCCTGTTATGAATATACAGGTTACAATATATGACGGTTCTTATCATCCCGTGGACTCTTCTGATATCGCCTTTAAGATTGCAGGTTCTATGGCATTCAAAAATGCAGCGCAGAAGGCAAATCCTGTCATACTGGAACCTGTTCTTGAGATAGAAGTAACGGTTCCAGAAGAGTATATGGGTGATGTGATTGGTGATTTAAACTCGCGGAGAGGACAAATATTGGGGATGGATAGGGTAGGGAAATATCAAAAGATTAAAGCCTATGTGCCTGATGGTGAAATGTATAAATATTCCACACAACTCCGTTCAATTACCCAGGGAAAAGGCACATTTACACAGAAATTTGCTTATTATCAGGAGATGCCGAAGGAAATTCAGGATAAGATGGTTGAAAAAAGGGCAGAAGAGAAGGAAAAGAGGTAATGCTTCTTTTATTAGTGTTTTCCCTTTATCCCGATAATTTTCTGGATATAGGCGTTAAATCCTGTTCCGGGCCTGGACAATTCGCAGTTGCTCTACCTGTGGACGGTTATCAGAATCCTGCCGCTTCATCTATTTTAGCACCTGAATTTTCATTTTACGGTGTGAGTCTTTTTGGCGGGATGGAATTTTACGGTGCATTAGGAGGTATCTTAAAAAGGGGTAGCCAGGGTGTTTCATTCTATTTAATACGGTTTTACTCCTCTGATATTCCCGATACAAGAAACGCCCTTAATGACAGAAATGGCAACGGGCAACTGGATCCCGGTGAAGGTATTATATCAGATAGTATAAAATATTTCAGTATTACCGATAATGCCGTCGTTATAAACTACAGCCAGAAGATATTCAAAAACACTACATTTGGCATATCTACAAAGGGAATATATAGAGATTTATATGTGACTACAGGATACAGATTAGGGTTAGATGCAGGATTACACCATTCTCTTACCCCAGATTTTTCTCTTGGTTTTGTAATAAAGGATATTTTTTCCACCCCGGAATACTTTTCTGACAATAAAATATATGCAGGACGGAGATATATTTTTGGTTTTGGTGGGAAAAGAAAGATTTATAAATGGTTGACCTCTTATGAAGGAGATTTCTTTTTTGACAATAATACAATAGGAGAAACATTTAAGATTTCCAGTAAATACAAAGATTTTCTGGGATTATCACTTGGATTATCCAATGATTTTATCTTGCTTGGAGCAGGTTTCATGCATCGTCCATTCAGGGTTGACTATACACTAAATCTTCATACGGATTTACCTGTATCAAATCTTATCTCCATTACATATTTTCCTAAATGAAAAGGTTTTTCTGGATTATACCCCTTTTCGTTATCATACTTTATTTACATACACTCAAATATCCTCTGGTTTATGATGATGTAGAACTCATTCAGGAAAATTATACAATCAAATCCTTTCAGAATATCTTTCATTTTTCACCCTTTAAGAGGCCACTGAGAGAAATTACATTTATAATGGATTGGAAAATATGGGATAGCCATTATGCAGGCTGGAGATTTACAAATCTGGTTCTGCATTTGATTGTTTGCTGGTTGATATTTTTGACTTTGAATATATTTATAAAAGATAGGCACATATCTCTGATATTGACATTTCTTTATGGGATATATCCCCTTCTAATAGAGAGCATTATTGCCCTTTCCCACAGAAAGGAGATGCTCTATTCAATATTCTTTTTGTCAAGTTTTATTTTATATGCAAAAAGAAAGGGATGGAAAGAAATTATTCTCTCTTTTATACTTTTTCTCTGTGCCCTCCTTGCCAAAGAAGTGGCAATCATTCTTCCTTTTATTCTACTTTTCTATGAGTTTTTATTCAAAAAAAAGAAAAGATACATCTATACCCTGCCATTTTTCCTTGTTCTTATTCTGGGTTTTATTTATGTATTTACCACAAATAGACTATGGCTGCCGCACCCCGGTCACATTCAGGCATTTCTCAATGAGAACCGCATCTTCTCAGGCCATCCATACAGTGCTGTAATAAACACAATCCCTTTTACATTCTTCATCTATATTTTCAAACTTTTAATTCCTATAGGACTCCCGCTTGACCCATATATCCCCATCTATAATACACTCCGACCTTTGACAATATTTCTCTGGCTGGGGCTACTATTATATATCTACCTTATCTACCTTTTTGCCAGAAGGAATAAACTCGTCTCATTCGCACTATTTTTCTTCTTAATACTCTTCATACCTGTTTCAAACATTATACCTGTGGTATATCCACTTGCCTGGAGATATATGTATCTACCTTCTGTTGCATTTTTCTTAATATTATCATACCCCTTAGGTCTACTCAAAAAAAAGCATTATTTTTATGTTGTTATTGCAGGACTATCCATATTTTATATTCTTATTAGTGTAAAAGAAACACGGGTATGGAGGAATGAATTTACACTCTGGAGATATGTAATCAAGCACAATCCGAAATCATTCACGGGATATAATAATTTAGGGCTTGCATATCAAAATGTTGGTGATTTCAATAATGCAGAAAATTTATTCTTAAAATCTATCCAGGTAAAGCCTGATTACGGTAGGGCTTATGTAAATCTCTCAGTGATAAAATATAAGGAAGGTGATGTAAAAGGTGCAGAGCACATTTTAAGAAAGGCTATAGAGGTAAGCCCTATGAATCCAAAGGCATACTTTAATCTGGGAATTATTATGTTTAAGAACGAGCACAATCCTGGGGAATCCTTAAAATTATTCAAACAGGCGGTAAAGATAAATCCTGATTTTGTCCCTGCAATTATAAATGTCTCTTCCCTGCTTTTGCAAGCAGGAAAGAGAAATGAAGCATATCAATATTTTCAGAGGGCGTATTCCATAGCCCCTGAAAACCCAATGGTCAAAAAGTTGGGGAAAAGATTTTAAACAGTCGATGGGGACGGTGCTTGACTCTGTGACACTCAAAATGAAAAAATGCAAGCACCTCATCCCCACCTGCCACCGCTTTTTTTCATTTGACTTTTAGAAAAATAATCATATTATAAACTATGATATTCCAAAAACCATTAATAGGATTGGCACTTTCAGGCGGTGGTGCAAAGGGATTAGCCTATATAGGTGTGTTGGAAGTATTGAAGAAAGAAAATATACCTGTAAATATTATTGCTGGCACAAGTATGGGTGCCATAGTGGGGGCAGTATATTGCCTTAATCCTGATATTGAAATTATAAGGCAGGAGGCGTACAGGGCAATAAAGTCTGATGCATATAAGGATATTGGACTGGAAAATTTCAGAAAAACAGATGAGGACACCTGGTTTGACAGATTGAGGAATAAGCTTAAAGGTGGAATGGTAATGACCGAATCATTTCTTAAACAATCTTTTGTGCCTGAAGAGAACATAACCAAAATATTTAAGACCATATTCGGAGAAAATACCTTTGACGACCTGAAAATTCCATTTGCCGCTGTTTCACTGGATTTAATCAGCGGAAGGGATATAATTATGAAAGAGGGTTATCTATGGGAAGCAGTAAAGGCAAGTGCTGCAATTCCAGGGATATTCCCGCCTGTAAGAATGGGCGATATGGTGCTTGTAGATGGAGGGGTAACAGCAAATATTCCTATTGAAGCAGCAATTGATATGGGTGCAGAAATTGTAATTGCCATTGTGTTTGATGAAAAGCCCTCACATCCGGGTAATTTGAATACGGCATTTGAAATATATATGAGAAGTGATGAACTCGCAAAGGTAAAATTGGAGAAGATGCTTTTGAGCAAAGCAGATATTGTAATACCTGTGGATACAATGGGACATCACTGGACAGAATTTGAGAATAT
>WFRC01000327.1 GCA_015486685.1 Caldifarciminota bacterium | reverse complement strand
GATTTTATTGATTTTGAGATAGAGAAAAAGCGTGAGGGATGAGAACGACAGCCGTAGAACGGTAATACGATGATATGGTGATACGGTGATACGGAAGGAAAAAGACAGGTTAAGAAAAAGGAGTGAATGAGACAAAATAGCTGCCAGCAATTCAAGGAAGAAAATATGGGCTTCCAGCTGCCAGCTTACAGATAAAAGGATATCCGCCATTAGAATAAACAATGAAACTAACGAAATCAACGAAATAAACGAGATAAACGAAATTAACGAAATATAGGAGGTGATGTGGCAGGAATTATTGAGTATCAGGGTAAGGAACTATTCAAAAAATATAAGATACCTGTCCCGGAAGGAGAAATTGCTGATACACCAAAAAAGGCAGAAGAGATAGCAAAAAAATTGGGAAAACCTGTTGTAGTAAAGATGCAGGTATTGACAACAGGAAGGGCAGGTATTGGAGGTGTAAAAATCTGTGATACACCTGAACAGGCAAAAGAAACAACTGCTGAAATGTTAAAAAGGGAGGTAAAAAATTATCCTGTAAATAAGGTACTGGTTGAAGAAAAACTGGATATCCAGAATGAAATGTTTGCAGGTATTATCATAGATGATAGGAAAAAAATGCCTGTATTGATATTCAGCCGCAAAGGTGGTACGGGCATAGAGGAAATTTCAAAGAAATATCCAGATAGTGTTGTTAAAGAATATATCTCTCCCAGCAAAGGATTACCACAATACAAAGCAAGAGAAATTTTGAGGAAGGCAGGGATTAAGGGAAAAATTATAGGGAAACTTGCATCTATACTTTACAAACTATCACAAATTATGAAAGATTATAATGCCCGTTCAATAGAGGTAAATCCCATTATTATAACAAAGGATAATAATGTATATGCAGCAGATGCACATATTGTAATAGACGATTATGCCGTTTACAAACACCCTGATTTAGGTATTGAGATTGCACGGGAGTTTCCCAGACCCCCTACCCCACTTGAAAAGATTGCATATAATGTAGAAAAGGATGATTACAGGGGAACATTCTATTTTTTTCAGATGGAAATAGAGAAAAATCATAATATCTATATAGGATTTCACGGTGCAGGTGGAGGTGGTTCTATGATGTCAATGGATGCAGTGCATAGTCAAGGATTAAAGATTGCAAATTTCTGTGATACAAGTGGTAATCCCCCTGCATCAAAGGTTTATAGGGCTGCAAAAATCATATTGTCCCAGCCAGGGATTTATGGATATTTTGCCTCTGGTTCTGGTGTAGCAAGTCAGGAGCAATATAATTCTGCAAGAGGGTTTGTAAAAGCCTTTCTTGAAGAAAATCTGGATATTCCTGCAGTTTTGAGATTGGGTGGAAATTTTGAGGAAGAAGCGATTGAAATTCTCAATAAATATCTTCAGAATATTCCTGGAAAGATTGAAGGATACGGTAAAGATGATACACCGGAATTTTGCACCAAAAGGTTAAAAACACTAATAGATGAGAATACTCATAAGAAATGGAAAATAAGGCAAATAGAGGATTACACACCTCCTGATAATGCATATTCATTTGAAACATTAACAGGGAAAATCTACATTGACCATAGTACGTGTGCAGAATGTGAAACTAAAGCCTGTATAGATACCTGTAATGCAAAGGTTCTTAAACTTCAGGACGGAAAGCCTATTCTTGCGATTTCCGAAGAGGATGCCAAAAAGGGAAAATGCACAGAATGTCTTGGCTGCGAAATTGCCTGCAAATTTGAGGGAAAATCCGCTCTTCACATTGAACTACCAATACCTGGATTAAAAGAATATAGAGAAAAGGAAATAAAAAGACCATGAGAAGTAAATAGTGGATGAGACAAAATAGCTACCAGCAATTCAAGGAAGAAAATATGGGCTTCCAGCTGCCAGCGAAAGAATGAAGGATGAAGATATTGAATACTGGTAAAAAGATAGGTTAAGGTTGAGGTTAAGAAAAAGATTAGTGAATGGGTGAATGGGTAAAGGATTAAAAAATGTGCTCGTGATGGTGGGTCGTAATTGTTGTCACCACCCATCCTATGAGAGTGTTTACTCATTACATTCGCTCACGCCTACGGCTTCTACGCTCCCGTTGGTCGCTCGCAATGACAATACTGTGAGATGTAAGCAGTCAGGTGTCAGATTCCTTTCGCTAACGGCTAGCTGCCAACGGCTAATGGCTATCTTTTACAGAAGGAGGATGAAAGATTATGGCTATAATTATAGATGAGAAAAAAAAGGTAATTGTTCAGGGTATTACAGGGAGAGAAGGACAACTCAGGACAAAATTGATGAAGGAATATGGGACAAATGTTTTGGGCGGTGTATCTCCTGGAAAAGGTGGAATGGAAGTGCTTGGGCTACCTGTCTTTGATACTGTTTATGAAGCTATGGAAAAATTGGGAGAAATTGATATTTCTGTTGTATTTGTCCCTGCACCATTTGTAAAGGATGCGGCAATGGAATCCATTGATGCAGGTGTAAAATTTCTTGTTCTGATACCTGACAGGGTACCTGTCCAGGATGTGCTGGAGATTGTTGAATTTGCAAAAGAAAAAAACGCAACATTCTTAGGACCAAATACATTAGGGGTTATCAGCATTAACAAAGGCATATTGGGTATGATAGGTGGAAATGCAAAAAGGGCAAGGGAATGGTTCAAAAAAGGTCCTGTGGGTATATCTTCCCGCTCTGGTGGAATTACATCCGCTATATCATATTATATTTGCAGGGAAGGTATTGGCATATCAACCGCTGTGCATATTGGAGGTGACCCTATCATAGGTCTTACTCAACCTGAAATTATGGAAAGATTTGAAAAAGACCCTGAAACCAGGATTGTGGTAATGTTTGGAGAAATTGGCACAACACAGGAGGAAAAGGTGGCAGAGATGATGCAGAAGGGTAAATTTACAAAACCCCTTGTTGCATATATCAGTGGAAAAGGCGCAAAATCAGGAATGAGGTTTTCGCATGCAGGTGCAATCATAGAAGGTGGAAAAGGCACTTATGAGAGTAAGGTAAATGCATTGAAAGATGTAGGAGCAATCCTTGTGGATAATTTTATGGATATACCAAAAAAGGTAAAAGAGATTATAAATGGGTTAAAAACTGGGAACTGAGAAGTGGGAAGTAAGAAGTGAAAGACCGTGAGGCGTAAAGCATGAAGCGTAAAAGAATAGTTATTTGCCTGCGGTGTGTATTTGCTTCGCGTTATTACGCTTCGCTGTTATTTATTGTAAATATTGAAAAGAACGGTAATGGGTAAGAGGCAAGAGGTAATAGGAAAAGATGAGATTGCTTCGCAGAACGAAATTCAAAGAAGAGGCACTCGCAATGACACAGACAAGTAAGAAGTGAAAAAAGGATTAACAAACGTGTTCGTGATGGTAATTCGTGAAAAACGAAAGAGAAAAGAACGTGAAGCGTGAGGCGTAAAGCGTAAGGAGATAGAAGATATTGGATGTTAGATGTTAGATAAAATAAGCGTAGTTTTTACAATTGACGAATAACGAATTACGATTAACGAGAAAATTTGCACTTTGAATTGTTTGCAAAGCAAACAAAGGAGGTAATATGGGTGAATTGCACTGGAAAACAGGTATTACAAAGGTAGAACCGAATAAATTGCTCGTAAGAGGATATAGAGTTGATGAACTTATAGGTAAAATTACATTCTCTCAGGCTATATACCTTATTCTTACAGGAAATCTTCCTGATAAAAATACAGGGAAAATGATTGATGCTTTGCTTGTATCATCCATTGACCATGGCGCCACTCCCCCATCCACCCTCACAGCAAGAACAATTGCTTCAACAGGTGCACCCATCAATGCCGCACTTGCCGGTGGAATCTTGTCTATAAATAAATATCATGGAGGGGCAATAGAACCTGCTATGAGACAGTTTTTAGAATTAGGTGCATCTATAAATGATGAAGATGAAATTTCGGACAGAGTTTATAACTATGTTAAACAAAAAAAAGAAAATAAAAAGATTATATTTGGATATGGACATAGATTCCATACAAATGACCCCAGGACAAAAAGGATTATTTCTATATCAAAGGAATTGGGCTTTTATAGAAAATATTTGATGATTGCTGTTGAGATTGAGAATGTAATAGAAAAAATCTATGGGAAACATCTACCTTTGAATGTAGATGGCACTATTGCGGCTGTTTTATGTGAATTGAATATTCCGTCAGAAATAGGAAATACATTTTTTATAATGGCACGGGTGCCCGGACAGATTGCACATATCTATGAAGAAATTACAAGGGAAAAACCCGTCAGGAAAATACATCCCGCAGACTTTGAATATGATGGACCACCAGAAAGAAAAGTGGAATAAATGAGAAGAAATTCAAAAAGGATAAAGATTAGAGACATTTCAATTGGTGGAAATGCACCTATTTCCGTGCAATCTATGACATCCACCGACACAAGGGATGTGAAAGCCACAATTAAACAGATTAAAGCACTTGAAAAGGCAGGGTGCGAAATTATCAGGGTTGCTGTTCCTGATATGGAGGCGGCAAAAAAATTAAAAGAGATAAGAAAATCTACCAAAACCCCTCTGGTTGCAGACATCCATTATGACTATAGATTAGCAATAAAGGCAGTTGATGCGGGATTTGATAAAATCAGGATTAATCCGGGAAACATTTCAAAACCTGCAAAGATTAAAGAAATTGTAGATGCCTGTAAATCCAGAAATATCCCCATAAGAGTGGGCGTAAATATGGGTTCTATTGCTCCAAAATACCTTGAAAAATATGGAGGACCAACCCCTGAAGGGCTTGTTGAATCTGCATTAGACCATATTAAATTATTGGAAGCGTTGAATTTTACAAACATTGTCATAGCCGTAAAATCATCTGATGTAGATATGATGATAAAGGCAAATGAGATTATTGCAGATAAAATCCCTTACCCATTACACCTTGGCGTAACCGAGGCAGGTCCCCCGCCTGAGGGTATAGTAAAATCCGCCATAGGTATAGGAATATTGCTCAGGAAAGGCATTGGTGACACAATCCGTGTTTCTCTGACAGCAGACCCTGTTTTAGAAGTAAAAATTGGTTTTGAGATATTAAAATCTCTTGACATAAGGAAAAAAGGTGTTAATATTATATCCTGCCCTACCTGCGGCAGGATTGAAATTGACCTTTTGAGCATTGTAGAAGAGGTAAAAGAAAGGACAAAGGATATAGAAACTCCATTGAATATCGCTGTAATGGGCTGTGTAGTTAATGGGCCTGGTGAAGCAAGAAACGCAGATGTGGGGCTTGCAGGCGGAAAAGGTGTAGGAATAATATTTAAAAAGGGGGAAATTATTAAAAAAGTAAAAGAAAATGAACTGGTAGATGCACTTATGGAAGAAATAATCAAAATCGTAAGTGAAAAAAATGCAAAAAAAACAAAAAATGTTTAATTTTTTCTTGACAAATAGAGTAAATTATGTAAATTTAAGGTATAAATTATGGAATTAATGGGTAAAATTGGATATTTTTCCGTCGCAGAAATACTTTACCTGATTTCTCATTTCAAAAAGACGGGAAAGTTATTAATAAAAAAACAAGGAGAAATATATATTTTGAACGGAAAAGCCGTGCACTCTGTATATAAAAATATAAATGGTGCCGAAGCACTTTATAATCTATCTATACTTACAGATGGCGAATTTGAATTTATACAGGGAGAAAAATCTCCTGAAATTACAATAAATAAAGGTGGTTCAGAATTGTTTAATGAGATTGAAAAAAGGTCAATTGCTTTATCAGAGATTGAAAAGGAATTACCACCACTTAATGCAATCCCCGTAAAATCTCAATCCACTCCAAAAGAAAAGGTCGCTTTAAGAAAATCTGACTGGAAGGTATTAATCAAAGTAGATGGGAAAAACGATATTAGACAAATTATAGAAAAAAGTGGAATGGGATTTTTCGAAACTATGAAAACATTATCCTGGTTGTTTCAGCAAAATTTAATTTATGACCCTGAGGCAAAGAAAAGGATTCTCACCCAAGGACTTAAAAAGATTAACCTGATATTAGAAGTATTAGGAGAAGGACCCTGGTGGGATGAAGTGAAAAATTTCTTTGCAAAATCAAAATTAGATGACTATTTTAGAATAGAAGATAATAAATTTGAAATAAAAAAGGAGGATGTACCACTAACCGATAAAGAATTAAAAGATATGTTTGATGAGGTAATTGAAAGATTAAAAAAGAGAGCATCAGATACACTCGGGAAGGTGCTGGCATTGAAAAAAATACAAAACGCATTAAAAGGGGAGGAATAGTTGCCTGGCATTATAGAAGTTGAGAATAAATCCAAAAGGTTTTTAGAGATACCAGGTGTAATAGGATATGTTGTAGTTTCAAACGAGGACGGTACTATGATATCAGCAGGTGGTAAAATTCCCAATGCCATTGATGAAACAGTCGCCTTCATAGGTTCTGCCTCAGATGTTATAACAACTACCCTACAAACGGGAACATTAGATTATGTGGTTGCATCGGGTGACAGGAATCTTCTTCTTGTTGTTCTTGATAAATATTTTATCGGATGTGTATATAATGGAGAACCTGAACATATTAAAACGGAAATTTTAGATCTCTTAAAAGAAGGCGATAAAACAGGAGACCCAAAGATTCTCAGACTATTTAAGGCAAAGGCATATCAGTTAAATCTTATACTGGAAGAATTTTCCAGAGATATTGGTATCAAAGTATGGGAAACCTTTATTTCTCAAGTAATATCGGCAATGGATACAGAAAAAAAATTCCAGTCCTTAATCAAGGTATCTGATGGTAAAATTATACCTATTGGTGCAATTAATCTCACTGCCGAAGATGTAAATAAATTTATGAAGGTTTTAATAGATGCCGTTGTTAAACACGGTGTAAAGAAATTTGGCAGTGAAGAAGCAAAAAAAAGAGTGCATAATGTAATAGAAAAATTAGGCGCCGCAAAGAAAAAGGTAAAAAATGGTTAAAGCAATAGAAGACTTCAAGAAAATCCTTCCTGGTGCAAAATGGGTGTTTTATTCCAATGGAACTGATGAATTCACAGAAGGTATTGATGAAACAACAGGGAAACAATATGTTAAAAGAATATCCCTCGTTTTAAAACAAACATTTGATGCCCTTTCGGAAAAAACACTTAATGCATTTGTTATTTATGCCAAAAACTATAATGTAGTCTTACGGACATTTGATGATAACACATTTATCTGGGCTGTGGTTGAAAAAGATAAATTTAATCCGGAAATGCTTACAAAATTGAAGAATTTCACCCTGAAAAAAGAGGCAACTGCACCCCCTGTTGAAGAAAAAGAAATAAAGGAAGAGGGTCCACCAAAGGCAGAAGAGGAAATACTGCCAAAATTACCCCCTGAAATACTGAAAGATTTCGAGAAAACAGCATCAGAATATTTAGGAGATTTTGCCACCGACATTTTGGGAAATGTTATGGATGACCTGAAAATATCAAAGGATAATTTAACAAAAGAGAGTTTAATCAATCTCTGCTATGGTCTTGAAAGATCTGCTGGAATGATTATAGGTCCAACCAAAGCAAGAAAACTCGCAGATAAGTTACTTGAAAAAATTAAGGAGGAAAAATGAACATTATATTCTTTATGTGCGGCACTGTATGGCCTCCAGAGGTTGTACATTGGAGATTATTATCAAGTTATACCACAATCATCGGGGCTTTAATCTTATGGCTTACCTTTCTGTTTTTTGGTATTATTGCAAAAAGGTATGAAATGGTTCTTAGAAGAAAAACACAGTGGCAGTTCATTATGTGGGCACCTTCCGGAATTCTTATCTATGCCTTTATAAAATTTTACGACAGTGTAATTCTGGGGTATCTGAAATTGGCTAATTTAGAAGCGCTGATTGGATATGGATTATTCTTCCTATCAGGAATTTTTTCACTAATGGGTGCTGTGCGTTTTTATCGTGTAGTATCACCAAGAAGAAAAGGAGGAACAGAATGAGAATAAATTTACCTTATGAAATTATATTTGCAGTAGGAATAATTCTATTTTCCATCTCATTATATATATATGGTCTCATTATAAAAAGGTTATTGACTTTAATACAAAAAAGGATAATCTGGATATTCCCTGTTATTGCGATGATTTTCCTTCTTTATGGTGCCGGTATGCATTTTTATACTATATTTTACTATTCCGATGCCCTTTCGCATGCCGACCCTGCTGACCTATTTAACCTGATTATCTGTATGTTAAGAAATGGCAGTTGGGAAGCATTTGGCATCCTTATTGCCGGGATTATCTCCCTGCTTGGCAGTGGAATTTATTACAGGTGGACATCAAGATAGAAATAAGTAAGAACTAAGAAGTGGGAAGTAAGAAGTGAAAGACCGTAAGGCGTAAAGCGTAAATCGTAAAGTGCAAAATGATAAAGTCAGCCGAAAGCATTGTCATTGCGAGGAGCGTAGCGACGAAGCAACCTCACAGGTGGGGTGGTAAAGATAGCCGTTGGCAAAACGAAAAAAACGCTTGACAATTGGAAAAAACTTTTTTATTTTAAAAAAAGGAGGTGTTTATGAAAGGCGTTATTGTTCTATGTTTGAAGGAGTTGGTCCAGAAGAATTACGGAGAGGATAAATGGCTGG
>WFRC01000326.1 GCA_015486685.1 Caldifarciminota bacterium | reverse complement strand
TTGCACAAGGAATAGGCCCTATTAAAAGAAAAATAAGCAGTTTTGCTCTACGTTTCATTTTAAATAGAACAGATTTTATAACCGTAAGAGACAGTTATTCTAAAGAAGTTTTAACTAAAAGTGGGGTTGTTAATAGAAATTTAAATGTTACCTCTGATGTAGCATTTTTGTTTGACAAAGAAGAAGAAATTTCTTTGCCCCTGAAAGAGTTTATTATATATGCACCTGGAAGTGCATTAAGTATGCCCGATATAAAGACACTAATCGACATCGGAAAATTTATTAGGGATAAAAGTGGAATTCCCTTGCTTTTAATTCCCTTTTACCCTGCACGAGATGGTAATGTCGTAATGAAAGTGTCCAAGGTACTTGATACCCAGATTATTATTCCCAGGAGAATTGAACAATACTTGTATATCATAAGAAAAAGTAGTTTTGTAGTTGGTATGAGATATCATTCTTTATTATTTTCTATTCTTAAGAGCAAGGCCTTTGTTGGCTTATCGTATGACCCTAAAGTAAATGCTCTTATGGAAGAGGTTGGCATTAAAGGCATAAATAACTATTCAAAAGTTACTCTCTCTGAATTTGAAAAAGTTTTTTCCTACAATTTTTCTCACCGTGTTGAGATAGAAAGGATGCTTGAAAAGAAAATAGAAGGCCTTAAGAAACGCGCAAAGGAAAACTTTGACATATTTGAAAAAGCGTTCATTGGCAACGCAGATTCTTGACCTAATTTTCCCTCCCCACTGTCTCATCTGCGGAAAAAAGGTTTCGTCGGGGAATGTATGTGAAGAATGTCTTTCTCACATGGAACTTCTCAAATTCCCTTTGATAGAGCATAAGGGAAAAACATATTTTTATGCAGTTACAAAGTATGAGGGAGTAGCCGCAAGTATAGTAAAATTGCTTAAATTTAAAAGGAAAAAATGTCTGGCTAAAGATGTTGCCCGTGTTATATCTAACTTTATTAATGAGAATAATATAAAAACAGGCTATGTCGGGTATGTGCCTATGCTTAGTACAGAGGAAAGGGAGCGTGGATTTAACCAGTCTTACCTTGTTGCAAGTGCTCTTTCTGAGTCGCTTGATATTGAATTATTCAACGGAATTAAGAAAGTGAAAACTACGGAGAAACAGGTGGGGTTATCGCGTGCAGCTCGCATAAAGAATATTAGAAATGCCTTCGAGGTAAAGGGTTTTGTAAATGGCTCTATTATAGTGATTGACGATGTTTATACCACAGGAAGTACTGCAGCAGAAATTAATAGGGCTTTACGGAAAAAGGTTGATGGAAATATTTTTTTTATAGCGTTTTCAAGAAAAATGGATTAGACTATAATGAGAAGTGTTATAAGGAGGTGACAAGCTTTGCATAATTTTTGGAAAGTTGTAACTGTTTTGATTCTAATCGTATTTATCGTAATATTTGCTGTTCCGGCTAAATCTGCAACATACTTCTTTAAGTTTAATTTGTCAGATGCCATGTTTGTGGATGCTTATAATAAATCTTTTGTTCTTCCGCATAATCCGATTTTTAAAGATAATAAATATATTGTCCCTTTACGTGCAGTAGTAGAAGACGCAGGAGGTGCTGTGCATTATATTGCCGATACGAAAACTATCCTTTTGAAATATGGGGATAATACGGGACTTGTAAAATTGGGTAAATCGTTCGGTTCTATATCTAAAAAGAAATATCTGTTTGCGGTAAAACCCTTTATTATTAAAGGAAGAACGATGATTTCCGTAAATTTTGTGGCTAAATTGTTGAACGGTTCGTTTAAGGTCAAAAATAAAGAATGTAAACTGTTTTTTTATAGAATATTTACGGGCTATGATGTTTTAAACAACAAAATTAGCATCTACTCTGAGCCTAAAAGAATTGTTTCGCTTGCACCCAACCTCACGGAGATTCTATTTGCAATTGGTGCGGGAAATAAGGTTGTAGGAGTGTCGAGTTATTCCAATTATCCTCCTGAGGCGAAAGAAAAACCAAAGGTCGGAGGGTTTTTCAATCCCTCCATTGAACGAATTTTTGCATTAAATCCAAATGTAGTATTCGTTGCCAGGGGAACTCCTCTCACTGTGGTTAATAAGCTAAGATCATTAAAAGTAAATGTTTATACTTCAGACCCTCATTCTATTAAAGATATTTATAATTTACTACTTACTGTTGGAAAAATAACGGGTAATGTTTTGGAAAGTAAAAGACTTGTTGCTTCTATGCAAAAGGAAGAAAAAGAAGTAATAAATAAGGCAATGAGCATTCCTCAGTCAAAAAGAAAGAAGGTGTATGTGGAAATTTGGAATAATCCTGAGATGTCTGTAGGAAAAGATACATTTATTAATGCTTTAATAGGAGAAGCAGGAGGAATAAATATAGCTGAAAATGCAAAAGGTGATTGGCCGGTTATGAATAATGAGTCTATTATACAGGCCAATCCGGATGTAATAATTTTGCTGTATGATGGAAATATAAATGAGGTAAAAAACCGTCCTGGATGGAAGAACATTAGTGCAGTTAAAAATAATAAAATTTTTATTGAAAACCCGGATATTTTTGAGCGTCCGGGTCCCCGCATTATCAAGGCATTAAAATTACTTTTTAATATTGTTTATGGTGAGGCGGGTGGATAAAAGATTCCGTATTTATTTTATTGTAATTTCATTGTTATTAGTTTTTACAGCGGTTATTTCTCTACTTTTTGGACAAGTGCACATTCCCCTAAAAGATTTTTTAAGCATATCCTTCAGAAACGGCAGCAAGTTTTACTCGATTGTATTTGATATTAGATTCCCCAGGTTCCTCGTTGCCTCTGCTGTGGGAGTAATGCTGTCACTTGCCGGACTTATCGTGCAAACTATTTTTAGAAACCCACTTGTGGATCCGTATTTTTTAGGTATATCTTCCGCTGCGGAGTTGGGAGTAAGCATTGCCATTATTATAGGTGCCAATTTAAGTTTTTTTGGTTTATCTATTGCTTCCATATTGGCGTTTTTATTTGCACTTATTATGATTTTGATTCTTGCACGCATTTCTACACAAATAAACTCGGAATATTCTCGTACGGCTATAGTTCTTATCGGTATTGCTATTTCCTACATACTTTCTGCGTTTAATAACTTTCTCTCTATGTTTAAG
>WFRC01000325.1 GCA_015486685.1 Caldifarciminota bacterium | reverse complement strand
GTTTAATTTTATTGATTGCAGGTTCTCTTTACTCAATGACTATTGATGAAGCATTGAAAACTGCTTATAAAAAAAATATTGAAGTGCGTATTGAGAACCAATCTCTGGAAAAGGCAAAGCAATCATATCTGCAAACCTTATCCAGTTTTTTTCCACAAATAAACCTTACATCATCATATACAAGATTGACAAACATCCCTGAAATGTCTACTCCAATGGGAAATTTTCCTATGGGATATAAGAATAACTATAAAAATTCTGTATCCATTTCCCTTCCTTTATTTACAGGTGGGAAGAGGATGTTTGCAAAAAATCTTGCATCAGTTGGAGTGAAGATGGAGAAAATTAAGAAACAGCAAAAGCAGGATGAGATTACGGAAGATGTGTACAGAGCATTTTATGGGGTTTTAATCGCAAAAAGGGCTTATGAAATAATGAAGGATGCAAGAGATAGGGCAAAGGAGCATTTAGATATTACCATTGCAAGGTTTAAGGAAGGCAGGGTAACAGACCTTGATGTGCTAAGGGCAAAACAATCTTATTCAGCAAGTAAAGCCCATTTATTACAGGCAGAGGCGGCTGTCAAATCTGCAAAAGAGGGATTGACCATTGTTATTGGGTTACCCATTTCAGATACTATACCTGTGAAAGGTGATATACAATTAGACACACTGGTTCCACCACTGGATACACTTCTGGATTATGCATTAAAAAACAGGAATGAAATAAAAATGGCTGAACAGGCACTCAAATCCTCAGAAATGCAAGTCAAACTTGCAAGAAGCAATTTTTTACCCAACCTTGCATTTATTACAAATCTTTCTTATGACAAGCCTTCCTATATGAAAGATGAATGGGATTACGATTATAATTTTACGATTGCACTGCAAATGCCTTTGTTCACAGGATTTTCTACATACCATAAGGTGCAGGAGACAAAAATTTTGAAGAAACAAAGCCAGCTCAGATTGAAACTTCTAAAGAACGCCATAGAACTGGATGTTAGAAATGCATATCGTTCATTCCAACTGGCAATTCAGGAATTAAGGGTAAAGGAAGAGGCAAAAAAAGAGGCAAAAAGGGCTATGGAGATTGCGAAGGAACAATTTGCACAGGGATATATCTCCTCTTTGAACTACAAGGATATTGAATTTGCCTATACAAGTGCGCTATTTTCAGAACTTCAGGGTCTTTATAATTGCAAAATGGCAGAGGTAAGACTTAAAATATCTTCAGGAAAGGGGGAAGTTAATGAAAAATGAAAAGTGCAAAAGCAGTAGCAAGTAGCGAGTATATAGCAAAAAGAGAGGTTAAGGTTGAGAAAGAATGGTCTAATTGGTCTGATTGGTCTAATTAGTCCGATTAGTCGAAAGAAACGGTTATGGGTAAGAGGTAATGGGAATTGATAAGTAGGAAGTGAATGGGTAGATGAGTGAAAAAAGCAGTAGCGAGGGATGAGTAGCGAGTATGTAGGGAAAAGAAAAGACAAATGAGAGTGTTCGCTTCCGTTGGGCGCTCACATCTCCGACTGCTTCGGTCGTTTCACTCCCTCGCAATGACACTTTTTATGGTTTTTGTTCTTTGTCATCTATCTGGAGTGCATTCACCGTGTGAATGCGTCGTTATCTGTTAAATCCGCATTCCGCATTCTTAGTTCCGCATTATTATTTAGCGGAAAGCGGTTAGCGGTAAGCGGTTAGCATTTTAACTTATTAACCAAGGAGGTAAAATGAAAAAAGCATCTATCTGGATTATAGTTTTAATTATTGTGCTTCTGATACCGGGTATTATCAGAAGTAGAAAATCAGAACAAAAGAAAACATTAAAACCCATTCCTGTGGTAATAACCACAGCGAAGATGCAGACAGTGAATAAGTGGATTTCATTTTCCAGCACAACAAAGGGTATTAATCAGGCTCTTGCCTATGCTAAACTTCCTGGTAGATTTATCAGATTTGTTGTAAAAGAGGGGCAGTACATAAAAAAGGATGATATAATTGCATATATTGAAAGAAAGGCACCTGGTGTGGAAATAAAGCCCATTCCTATAAAATCACCGATAAATGGAGTGGTAAGTTTATTCCCCTTTAATAAGGGGCAGGTTGTAAAAACAAATATTCCTGTTGCACAGGTTGCATCTATTGATAAAATCAGGGTGGAATTTAATCTACCTCAAGACTATAGAATTGATAAAAACACACCCGTATCATTAGAAATTCCTTCAATGAATAAGACTATAAAGGGAAAAATTAAGTGGATATCGGATTTTCTGGACCCTGTAAGCAAAACATATAATGTAGTTGCTGTCTTTCCAAATCGTAATCAGGAGATAAAGCCCGGCATGTTTGTCAGGGTAAAT
>WFRC01000324.1 GCA_015486685.1 Caldifarciminota bacterium | reverse complement strand
CAATATATGCATCTATCTCCACAGGTTCGGGAGGTGCCCTCAAAATTAACTGCCCTGTTATAGAAGAAACACTTTCAACTGTGCCTTGAATAGGTGACTCAATCTTATTCGAGAATAAGCCCAAAAATCCCTTTGTTTCAGCAATAATTTCCCCTTTTTCAATAGGTTCACCCTCTTTTTTCTTCATAAAATTAGGTAACTCAGCGGGCATAATCCCCAATTTCCCTGCGATATTAACCGTTGTTACATCACCGGGAAGTTCTGTCCTTGCAACAACTTTATCACTATCTACTATATCACCCTTATTTACCACCACTTTACCCTTTAAGGGGAGTTTCCTCTCTTTACGCACAATACTTGATTTTGTAACTTTTAATCCAGGGGTATAGGCATGTCCCATTATTCTCCTCCTCTTTCCGGATATACATTCAATTCTTTATTCCATTCTTCTATCTTTTTCATCCTTTTATTCTCATCTTTTGGTAATTGCAGAGGTCTCCCCCGACCGTCAATAATTACACCCACAACACCACCTTCTATTTCGCCTTCCCATTTTTTACCTCTTCCCATACCAACATCAAATTGCTTTGAGGGTGTAATTTCAAAATTTTCTTTCTCTCCTTCGCCAAGAGGTATCAATTTCATCTCTCCATATTTGAGGTTAATTTCTCCTTTACTCCATTTTATTGTTGCCATAACTTGACCTTCCTTAGATTGTCCAGATGGAACAATACAACTGCCAAGCCTTACAAGGCAATCCTTATTAAATACCTCTGTTGCCGCCTCTTCATGAACAGTGGAAAGAACACCAAGATGGGGCATCATAAATATTGAATCTACCGCCAATTTTGTAATACCTTCCGGCAGGAATGCATCAATCATCATCAAGGCAGATTGAGCCCTCCTCGGGGCATGCGAAAGTATACCACCGGAACCTATTATAAGATTTAGTGTCATCATATTTACAAGGCTTGCACCTGTCCTTGTTTGAGCGAATGCATCGGATATTGTTCTTTCCTGCTGGACACCTTTTAAACCGACTGCCATATCTTTATGCTGAATAAGGGCTAATCTTAAAGCCTCCCTTGCAATTGCCTGCTCAATCATCAATTCTTCAAGTGATTGAGGGATTGTAGTAGGTCTTATCATCTTATTCCTGATCTTGTTCCTCAATCTCTTTTCATCTATATGGAAAGGTATCCATCTTAGAATATTTTCAATCCCTGCTTCTGCAAGGACATTGGATATAGAATAACTCATACCCAGATTTGCACTTACCGTTCTATTGAAAATCTCCTGAAATACAGAGAATATATCTGTTGTTGCTCCACCTATGTCAACCCCCAATACTTCAATGTTTTCCTTGCGAGCAACATGCTCAACAAGAAGCCCTACCGCTCCCGGTGTGGGCATTATTGATACATCTGTCCATCCCATCAATTTTTTATAACCTGGGGCATGAGCCATTACATGTTCCATAAATAGATTATGAATAGCATCCCTTGCAGGTGAAAGATTTTCCCTCTCCAAAATGGGTCTGAGATTATCTACAATTGAGAGGGCAGATCTATCTTCAAGAATATCTTTAATATTTCCCCTTGCATCCTTGTTCCCTGCATAAATTACAGGTAAATCATAGCCCGTACCAAATCGGGGTTTCGGGTCAGCCGCCCTTATAATTTCTGCAAGTTCTACAACATGTGAAACAGTCCCGCCGTCTATGCCTCCGGAGAGTAAAATCATATCCGGCCTCAGTTTTCTTATAAGTTCAATTCTCTGATGAGGAAGCCTTTTATCATTTGAAGCAATTACATCCATAACAATTGCTCCTGCACCCAGAGCAGCCCTCGCAGCGCTTTCAGCAGTCATACTTTTTACCACTCCTGCAACCATCATCTGAAGACCTCCACCGGCACTTGAAGTAGAAACATATATATCAACACCCCTTTTTCCATCAACATCTTTAATAATCTTTTCACCTTCAAGTATCTGATTTCCTGTTAATTCTTCTACCTCTCTTATAGCATTCAAAACTCCCCTTGTTACATCTTCAAATGGCGCTTCTACAGTAGTTGGAGCTTCACCTCTAACAATAAGCCGATATTCATCTCCCTTTTTTTCAATCAGGATAGCCTTGGTAGTTGTGCTTCCACAATCTGTGGCTAAAATTCTTTTAATTTCCTTTTTTGACTTCATTATTTCTCCTTTCAATCTCTGTAATCAACATCTCTACATATTCCCTTTTTTCCATTATAACGGATAACTCCCTGTATATGCGTGATGGAAAGAAAACCTGAACAAAAGGATTCGCAACAATCATCGCCTGACTTCCAAGAAAACTTAAAGGTTTCCCCATCTCAAGAAAAAAGATTGCAGGCGTTGTAAGATTTCTCTCAACAATCTCCTGTGCTACCTTCCCGATAATTTCCTTTCTCCTTTCAGGTGCAATATCCTCTACACTATATACATTAAAATCAAAATCATTACCACCTAACATTCAGTTCTCTCGCTGCCTTTGCCTCATCCAACCTTCCAACAGGTGTATTTATAGGGGCAGAATTAATCTCTTCCGGAGCATCCTTAGACTTTTTTGCTATTTCAATCAGGGCATCTGCAAATGTATCAAGACTCGACAGAGGTTCTGTTTCTGTGGGCTCAATCATTAACGCCTCATGAACAATGAGAGGAAAATATACAGTTGGTGCATGAAAGCCCTTATCCAATAATGCCTTTGCTATATCCAGCGTCTTCACTCCATTTTTCTTCTGCCTATCACCTGAAAGGACAAACTCATGCATACAGGGTTTATCGTAAGGCAATAGATAATATTCCTTTAATCGTTCCTTTAAGTAATTGGCTGAAATTACTGCCTGTTTCGAAACCCTTTTAATGCCTTGCTCGCCCAACATCCTCAAATAAACATAAGCCTTTACCATTACACCAAAGTTTCCAAAAAATGTTGAAATTTTACCTATAGAATGAGGTAGATTATAATCAAATAAGTATCTTTCACCATCCCATCTTATCACAGGCACAGGAAGAAAATCAACCAACTTTTCAGATACACCAATTCCTCCACCTCCTGGCCCTCCACCGCCATGAGGGGTAGAAAATGTTTTATGAAGATTGAAATGCAGAATATCAACCCCTGTTTCTCCGGGTTTAACAATCCCCATAATCGCGTTGAGATTTGCCCCGTCCATATAAAGCAGTGCATCCTTTTTGTGAAGTATCTCGGCAATTTCTTTAATATGTGTTTCAAAAAGACCAAGTGTATTTGGATTGGTAACCATCAAACAACCTACATCATCATCTACTGCCTTTTCAACATCTTCAATTTCCAGTATCCCATTGGGACCGGATTTTAATCCAACAGGTTCAAAACCTGCTAATGTGCAGGATGCAGGATTTGTCCCATGAGCAGAATCAGGTATAATCACCTTCTTTTTATTATTTCCCTTAAAATTATGGTATGCCCTGACGAGGAGCATCCCCGTAAGTTCACTATGCGCACCGGCAGTAGGCTGAAGCGTAATACCTTTCAATCCTGATATATCTGCAAGTATATCAGATAACTCATACATCAATTTTAATGCCCCCTGAACTGTTTCTTCAGGGGAAAACGGATGGATAGCGGAAAAAGAAGGCATTCTCGCCATATCCTCGGAAATTTTCGGATTATATTTCATCGTGCAGGACCCCAGAGGATATATGCCTTTATCAAGATGATAATTCAAGGATGAAAGATTTACAAAGTGTCTGACAACCTCTACTTCAGACAATTCAGGCAGAAAAGTTTCATCCTGCCTCAAATACTTTTCAGGGATTAAATCCTTTATATCCCTTTCGGGGATATCTATCTTTGCAATAGGAATTTTCCCTTTTTGTTTTTTGGATATTTCATTTAGAAGTTTCATACCTTTAATATAAAACTTATTTTTTTTCTGTCAAGGGAAAAAATTGGGGTCAGTCATTATCAATTATCAATTTAGGATGAGATGCTTCGGTAAAGCATTAGAACGACAAAGTAATAGAGAAAAGACGGGCTTTTTCACTTCTGGTAGAATGTGAATACACCATTCCAATTTTGTTCGGGTGGTTTTTCTTCAAAATCCACAATTCTTCCTAATATTGTTTTTGAAGGCACATCTTTATATTCTTTGTAAAGATTGGAAAAAATCTCCTTTGCTCTCCCCCACTTTTTATCCCTATATAGATTTAGTCCGTTTTCATATTTTTCCTTTAATGTCCTTAAAGTTTCTGAAATAGGTTCATATATGGATATAGGCGTTTCTTTTCCCTTCACGCGAATCCTATCTATTTCCCTGCACAAAATTTTACCTTTTATTTCTTTATAGGTGTCTTCCCCTATTAAAATTTTTGTCCCGTAGAACTTATTTATCCCCTCCAATCTTGAGGCAAGATTTACCGCATCTCCCATTACCGTATAATCCATCCTCTGTCTTGAACCAAGATTCCCTGCAATTACCTCCCCTGTGTTTATACCTATCCTTGTTTTTAACGGAGGGATTTCCTCTAAGTTTATCATCTTTTTAATCTCCTCCTGCATTTTCAATCCGCATAAAACTGTCATTTCTGCACTATTTTCAAGAGATATAGGGACACCAAAAACAGCCATTATCGCATCACCTTCAAATTTATCCACCATACCTTTGTAGCCTATCACAATATCTGTTAACCTCTCCAGATACACATTCAAGATTTTAACAACCTTTTCAGGGGATATTTTTTCAGAAAATGTGGTAAATCCCTCTATATCAGAAAAAAGTATGCTTACCCTTCGTTTCTCCCCACCTAAATGGATGATTTCGGGCTTTTTTAAGATGGTGCTGACAATTTCTTTTGATACATATCTTCCAAAAATAGATGTTATCCACTGCTTTTCTCTTCGTGTTTTTATAAACTTTTCAATCATTCCACCCGCATATCCGAATACAGACACAATAAGAAGCGGCATTAATTGAATATAGGTATCTTTCATAAACGCAATTATTGATAGAAAAATTATTAGAATTATTATGAAAATTGCAATAAATAACGAAAGATATATCCTGTCATAAGGTAAAAATGAAAATATAACAGCAAGAATAATAAGGAATAGAATATTAAAATAGTAAGGTAATTTTTTTATCCATCTACCTTCAATCAAATTTGCAAGCATTGTTGCATGTAATTCAACACCCGGCATTAAATTTTTGCTTCCCTTATAATTGTAGAATGGAGTTTGGTCAAGGTCGTGAAATTCTGATATGCTTGCACCTACGAAAACAATCTTATTGTAGAAAACGCTATCCTGCAAAAGTTCATTAAAGGCATTTACATCATTTGGGGTGTCTTCTATTCCCGGAACAAGAAAGGTTGAATCATCAACTGCCGTCCAGAATGAATAATATGGGAATGTCTTTGGAGGTCCGTAAAAATCCATATTCACTATATCGGAAGCAGGTAATCGCTTACGACATAGCGAAGAAAATGCAGCAAGGGCAATAGAATTATATGCATTTCCACCATATTTTAACCTCATAGGATATCTCCTGACAACGCCATCTATATCATATAATTTATTTAACATCCCTACTTTACAATATCTTAAAAAGGGTTTGATAGGGTAAACTACCGTTGAGGTAATGCCCGTCTTTAATGCCCCGCCCATAACTACATTGCCAAAATCTTTAATTGCAGCAGCAAATATTGAATCTTCCTCCGATTTAGCAGGCACATCAAATTCAATATCAAAAATTACCATCTTCGCTTTTGCCTTCTTCAAGTTCTTTAACAATTTGCCGTAAATACTTCTGTCCCAAGGAAATCTCATCTTTAATGCATCATAAGAATCATCATCTATGTCCACTACTACAATATTCGGAGGGGGTGTTCTCGCACCCCTGAGATTAAATCTTATATCCTCTGTTTTTAATTCAAGATATTGCGTTACTTTCAGGCTGGAAAACATCAAAGAGATAAGAAAAATGGCAGAAATGAGAATAATCTTTTTCATTTTCCCACGCAGAATTTTGAAAATATGTCCTGAAGCACTTCATCTGTTACATTTTCTCCAATAATTTCCCCTAAATCATCAATCGCCTCTTTAATGTCTTCTGCTATAATTTCTTGCGTATAACCTGCATTAAGATTTTCCCGTGCCTTATTCAATGAGACTAACGCATTTTTCAATGCCACATAATGCCGCTCATTTGTAATGATAATATCACTTTCTACCCCCGTACCTCTGGATATTGTATCTCTGATTGCGTCTTGTAATGTATCTATGCCCTCCATTTTCACGGCAGATGTCGGAACAATCGGGCTTTTGGCAGATATATTTCCTACGGGAAAGGTTTCCCCAATATCCTTTTTATTCAATACATAAATAACATTTTTATCCTTAATGTTTTCTAATAATTCTTTATCTTCATCGGATATGTCATCAGAAATGTCAAATACAGCAATAATAATATCTGTTTTCCCCATCATCGTCTTTGTTCTTTGCACTCCAATACTTTCTATAGGATGTATGGTATCCCTTATACCTGCCGAATCAATCAATCTAACAGGGATACCGTCAACATTCAGCCAACCCTCTACCATATCCCTTGTAGTTCCCGGATAAGGCGTTACAATTGCTCTCTCCTCCAATAGAAGTGCATTAAATATACTTGATTTACCCACATTGGGTTTACCCACAATTAACGCATTCACGCCATTTTTTATGATATTACCCCTTCGGTAAGTAGAAATAATCCTCTCTAAATTTTCGGTTGCATCAGATATAATCTCTTCAATCTTCTGAGAAGATGGTAAAACAAGGTCTTCTTCGACAAAATCAAGTGAAAGTTCTAACAAAGAAGCGATATTAATAAGATTTCCCCTCAATTCACTTATAAATCCGGACAACTGTCCTTCCAATTGCGAAAGGGCTATACCTATCCCCTCTTTTGTGCGGGAATTTATAATATCCAGGATTGCCTCTGCTTGAGATAGGTCTATTCTTCCGTTTAAGAATGCCCTGAGGGTAAATTCGCCAGGTTGCGCCTCCCTTGCGCCTGATTTTATAACAGTTTGTAGAACCAATCTTGCAACACCTATACCCCCATGGGTGCTTATCTCCACAATATCCTCTCTTGTATATGTATGAGGTTTCCTCATCACAGCAAGCAGGACTTCATCAATAATCTCTTCTGTTTCAGGGTCAATAATATGCCCATACAATATCCTATGGGATGGAGATTGAGATGGCCTATTTTTAGAAAGGAAAATCCTATCCGCAATATTAAGCGCATCATTTCCGCTTATTCTCACAACACCTATAGCCCCAATACCAATAGGTGTTGATATAGCCGTAATAGTATCATCAAGGGAGAACATCATTTCCTTTTATGTTTTTCATACTCTATTATAGGAAACTGGAAGACTGACCCTACTGATATATTGTGCCCTATGTTTTGAAATTCTTTTAGTCATTCTTTCTACCTCCTTTTTGTAAAATATTAATCCATTTTTCTGATTTGTCAATGAAAAAATCCACTTTTTTATATTTTTTTCTGTTATATTTTTATCCAGCGTCCATTTTTCTCTCTCTTCCCTCTGGAAGGGATTAAGGGAGAACATTCTTTAGCGAAAAGCGGCAAGCGTCTTCCCCTCTCTCAACCTTAACCTATCTTTTTTAACCAGACACGAAGCACTACGCACAAAACACTTTGTCTATTCATCACCCTATGCCCCCATTTATCTATTTTTCACAATTTTTTATAAAAAAACTTGAATTTTTTTTATACATTATTATAATACAGGGATGAAAATAAAAAAGAAGAGAAAGATAATGGGTGAAAAAGAGATAAAATGGACATTGAAAAGGATTGCCTCTGAAATTATTGAAGAGGGTATTGAAAATCTTTGTATTATTGGGATAAGGAACAGAGGCGATGTAATTGCTGAAAGAATTAGGGACGATATAGAGAAGGAAACAGGTACGAGATTGGAATCGGGAATGTTGGATATAACACTCTATCGTGACGACCTCTCCACCATAGGCCCAAGACCTGTAATCGCTGCTACTGAAATTCCCTGCAACATAGATGATATGCGTATCGTACTTATTGATGATGTTTTATATACAGGAAGAACAATAAGGGCTGCACTTGACGAACTTGTAGATTTTGGAAGAGCCGCAAGAATTTATCTGGCCGTGCTTATAGATAGAGGAGGTAGAGAACTACCTATTCATCCTGATTTCATTGGCAAAAAGGTTGAAGTTATGCAAAATGAACATATACAGGTAATGGTTAAGGGTATTGATAAAGAAGATAGTGTCTGGTTATTAGAGGAAGTTAAATGAATTTTAAGAAAAAAGACCTTCTGGGCATCGCAGAATTATCCCCAAAAGAAATTACAGCAATAATTGATACTGCATTCTCAATGAAAGAGATATTGGAAAGACCTATTAAAAAGGTGCCTACACTAACAGGTATAACTATTGCCAATCTATTTTTTGAACCCAGCACCAGAACATTAAATTCTTTTCAATTGGCTGAAAGAAGGATGTCTGCTGATATAGTGAGTATTTCTTCCTCAAACTCCAGCGTCCTTAAAGGAGAAACACTTCTTGATACTGCAAGGAATATTCAGGCAATGAAGGTAGATATGGTAGTTTTGAGACATTCTATGCCAGGCGCATCACATTTTCTCGCAAAGAAACTTGATGCCTCTGTAATAAATGCAGGAGACGGAGCGCATGAACATCCGACCCAGGCACTCCTTGATATAATGAGCATAAAGGAAAGATTTAATAAAATCGATGGGTTGAATGTTCTTATTGTTGGCGATATTGCCCATTCAAGGGTTGCTCGCTCACTTATATTAGCATTGAAAAAGTCTAAAACGAATGTCTCAGTATGTGCCCCCCCCACGCTCCTCCCTTATAAAATGGATGGATGGGATATAAATACCTATTATAATCTTGATGATGCAATAAAGGGACAGGATTTAATATATGTTTTAAGGATACAACTTGAAAGACAGAGCAAAGGTTTATTCCCCGGTATCCGAGAATATATCAAACTCTATGGTATAAATCCTGAAAGATTAAAAATGGCTAAGAAAGATGTTGTTATAATGCATCCGGGACCTATAAATAGAGGCATAGAACTTTCTTCAAAAGTTGCAGATGGACATCACTCAATTATACTAAACCAGGTAACAAATGGAGTTGCGGTAAGAATGGCGGTTTTGTATCTATTAAGTAGAAAAGTTAGAAAGGAAAAGGTATGATTGTTGAAATAAAAGGTGCACATCTATTTGACCCATTAAACAAAATTGATGAGAAGGGAAATGTATATATCATAAATGGCAGGGTAAAAAAGAAAATCAAAGGAATGCCAGAATTAGTAATTGATGGGAAAAACCTTTATTTGATGCCTGCATTTATTGACATACATACACACCTCAGGGAACCAGGGAACGAAGATGCTGAAACAATAGAGACAGGCAGCAAAGCAGCGGTTAAAGGCGGATATGCAACAATATGTGCAATGCCCAATACAATCCCTCCTGTGGACAATGAAGGAACTGCAAGATATATCATAGATAGAGCCAAACAGGCAGGTTATGCAAAGATATTCCCTATTGGTACCATAACAAAAGCAAGGGAAGGAAAAGAAATATCAGAGATTGGACACCTTGTTAAAGCAGGGTGTATTGGCATTTCAGATGATGGTTCTCCTGTTATGAATGCAGATGTTATGCGGAGGGCATTGGAATATACAAAAATATTTGGCATACCCGTAATAGAGCACCCGGAGGATTTAGACCTATCTTCGGAAGGACAAATAAACGAAGGAGTTGTTTCTGCTGACCTCGGGATTGAGGGTATTCCTTCTATCTCAGAAACAACAATCGTAGCAAGAGACCTCCTTTTAGCAAAATTTACAGGTGGTAGACTCCATCTTGCACATATTTCTACAAAAGAGGCATTATCCAGAATTGAGAGGATGAAAAAGCAAACAGAAAAAATTACCTGTGAAGTAACGCCACACCATCTCACCCTTACAGAAGAGTCTGTAAGAACATTTGATACAAACACGAAAATGAAGCCCCCGTTAAGAACCAGAGAGGATGTAAATGCTTTAATTAAAGGATTAAATAAAGGCATAATAGATGCAATTGCAACAGACCATGCACCTCACCCACGATATAGAAAAGAATTAGAGTACTCTCTTGCTGCATTTGGGGTAATAGGGCTTGAAACCTCGTTCTCTGTCCTTCATACAAAATTGGTAAAAACAGGAAAAGTTGCTTTAAGCACACTAATCTCCAAAATGACATCTTCGCCAGGAAACTGTTTCCATCTTCCCTATGGAGAAATAAAAGTAAATGGATTGGCAGATTTTGTCCTTATTGACCTCAAAAAACAGTGGAAAATAGAGGAAGACGCTTTTGTATCAAAATCGTCAAATTCTCCGTTTATAGATTGGAAAGTTGATGGTAAGGTAATTTCTACTATAGTAAACGGCAATTTAGTGTTTAACGATGGGATATTCACTCCATCCGCTTTTTAAACAATAAAAGATAAAGTGAAAACATACAACTTCATCAAACACAAAAGATAAAGGTAAAATATGAAAGTTCCTGTATATGAAATTGAATCTGCCTGTGAATTAGAGAGCAGATTTGCATCATATTTGAGAAAAGAGATAGGCAAGAAAGATGATTTTCAGAGAAATCTTGAAATATTAAAGACATTTATTGATATAGAAGGGATTCCAAAAGAAATTTACAGTTTCTTCAGCGGACATGATGGTTTAATTGTTGTTGAATTTCCAAAAAATAAAATAGATTTTTATCAAAAAATCTTCAATAAACTTATCCTATTTGCCTCAAAAAAAGAAACAGAATGGCTGACAGATGAGGATAAAAAGATTATAGAAGAAGATTATGAAAATGCCGTGAAAAATAGACCTGTATTCTCAGTCATTTTTGAACTGGCCGTAAGGAACCTTATACCCAAGAAGGAATTAAATGAAAAAAGAATGGCAAAGATTATTGCCAAACATATCAATATCACATTTCAATCCATTAGAAATAGATTCAGAAATAATATTCCTGTGGGTATCTTTGAAAAACTATTTGACAAGACTACTATTCTGGGTTACCCCTTAAATAATATCACCATTGATGACTTAGAAAATAGTATAGAAAGATACGGCTTTACAAAAAATCTTTTTGAAAATATACACCAATCTCTATTATCGGAATTTAGACAAAGAGAAGAAAATGATATCATTGCCCTTGCTGAAAATACAAACCTTGAGAATATTACGGATATTAAGAACTTCCCTTTTGAAAGATTCTTATCCCCCTCTGAAAAGGTTTTGATAAAGATTGCCCATCTCATTTCTGTTAAGGCAAAGAATAAGGAACAATCCCTGAGAAAAACAGATAAGGAACTTGATAGAATGGATAAAAAGATGCGAGAAAAAACGAGCAAGATATTTGATACAGCAATGGATGGATTAAAAAAAGTAGTAGGAGAAAAAGGAAAAGATATAAATGATTTAATCCAGAATATCTCTGACTATATTCAAGAAATTCAAAAATCCTTTAAGAACCATTTATGGTATGTTGAAAGTTATACAAAGCAAATATCTGAATTGGAAGAAAAGGTAAAAGAAAATAAAGAACTTCAAGAAATAAAACCCAGTAAACTCTCAAAATATTTACCCCCTGTACCTTTATGGGATATTGAAAAAATTGTAAAAGAATACTGGCATATAATACCATATATGGATGTTATTTCTTCAAAAACAAAAAAAATCATCCTCTCATTTACGGCAAGGGCATATAAAAAAGACCCTGGTATAATAGATGGATTAAGAGATGAATCAAAGAGAAACTTTACACCAGATTTTGAAAAAATCATTACAGGGTACCAAAAAAATATTCGGGAAATATTTCAACCTATATATGTAATGGAAAGTTTAAATAGGATGTTAACATTCTGGCCTCCTCAAATAGATTACAAAAAGATACATTCTCCTACTGTCCTTATGGATACAGTCCACTGGATATCTATTGACCTGCTTTCAAAAGGAAAATTTTATAGATTCGGTACAAAAGGTAAAATAATGCCCAATATAAATTTTGAGGTCTTTAAAAGAATAGATGATATAGGTAATATTATATTAAAAAAATTCTCTTCTCAAGGCACAGTGCTTGTTTATGATATCAGGGGGTCGACATTTATGGCTCATAGGCTAAGAAATGCAAAAAAACAGAGAGAAATCCTGAACCTTTTTCATAATGAAGTAAAACAAGTATGTAAAACAGGGAATAGTTTCCCTGTTAAAGAAATGGGAGATGGAGGCATTATATGGTATGGAGGAAGGGCAAAAGAGTTGTATCAAAGATTATATAAAGAAAGAAAAGAAAAGAACAAAGGTATTGCAAGATACTCAATGGCTTTTGAAGAAGATTTCAATTTTGGTAAAGATATGTTTAGTGCAGAAAACGCCGTTAAAAATGGAGTTGATATGGTAAAAGCGGCACAAAATTTTATTGAAAAGAACTATCTACATTATAGAGATTGGTTCCAGGGAATTTCTGAAAAGGAAATATTTCACGATGGAATGACTTATGCCCTTTTACCTCCTGAATTTAAGTCCTTATTCAGGATTGGTATAGGTATTGCGAGTGGAGAACCTGAAAAGGATTTTTATTTCAGTCCCAATGCTTATGGAGACCCCGATATTACAGGCCCACTTGTAAATGAGGCGACCATTTTTTCAAGTGGAAAATCATTAGAATCGTCGGTAATAGTAATCGACCATTCAACGCTCTTCAATCTTCTCCTCAACGCAAAAAGATTTTACATTGGGATGAATATGCCTGATAAAATAGACGCAGAATACCTTAACAAAAAACTACTTGAGATTCTCAAAATGAAACATAGTGAAAGGATATATCTTTTTGAAAATTATTACATACAGCAATTAGGTATATACTATACCGATGTAATGAATAAAGAAGAAGCAATTTCCGAAGAAGTACCATCTAAATACCAATTAGAAATTGATGAAAATGGAAATTTATATACCGAAGGGAGAAGAGTTAAAATACTCTATGTAGTAAAAGAGATGGAAAAATGAGTAATCCCATTGATGAAGAGATAGAATTACTAAAAGAAAAACTGAACGACCTATCTGTATTTAATGAAGTAATCAATATAATAAATTCAAAAAAGGATATTGGGAAAATTCTCCATATTGTTATTACAAGGATTGCCGACCTGATTAAGGCAGAAGCCTGGTCACTATTGCTTATCGATGATATAAAAAATGAACTTTTCTTTTTTGAGGCATTTGGAGAGAAAAGAGATGATATTAAACATATAAGATTAAAGGTTGGGCAGGGCATTGCAGGTTGGGTAGCAAAACATAAAAAGCCTGTAATAGTAAAAGACACTTCAAGAGATAAGAGATTTTTTCACGGTGTTGACGAAATTACCAGATTTAAAACAAAATCTGTCCTCGCAGTACCCCTAATCACCAAAGATAAATTGATTGGCGTTGTAGAGGTAATAAATAAGATAGGTGGAGATACATTTACAAAAAAAGATTTAAGCAGAATTAAGGCATATATAAACCAAACTGCTATTGCAATTGAAAACGCGAATCTTGTCAACAAATTGAAAGAAAGGGTTAGAGACCTTACGCTTATATTTGGCATTGGAAGGAATATTTCCAGTATTTTATCTATTGAAGAACTTTTGCAGGTAAGTGCCCAACTTATAAAAGAAAGTTTTAATTTCCTCTATGTCGCTATTGCCCTTAAAAAACGCAAAAATTTGAATCTCCAGGGGTTTTCAGGCTCTGAAGGTATTATTCCTAAAAGGTCATTGGTAAAAATTGGAGAAGGATTAAGTGGATTCAGCACAAAACATGGAAAAAGTGTCATCGTAGACAATGTAAACAAAGACAATAGGTACTTAATGGGAATTAAAGGCGTAAAGAGTGAAATGGCAGTTCCTATTATAAGAGAAAAAAGGATTCTGGGAGTTATTGATATTGGTTCAAATATCCCCTTTGCATTTCACCAGGAACATAAAAATCTTGTAGAGCAAATTGCATCACAATTAGCAATTGCCATAGAAAATGCCCGACTTTATCAAAAGATAAAAAATGCCGCTTTAACAGATGACCTGACGGAACTTTACAATGCCAGATATGCATTTATATATCTTGACGAAATCACTACCAAATCAGTAAAAGAAAAATTCCCTGTTTCATTAATTTTTTTTGACCTTGACCATTTCAAGTGGGTGGATGATAAATTCGGACATCTTGTCGGCAGCCATCTGTTAAAAGAAGTAGCAGACAG
>WFRC01000323.1 GCA_015486685.1 Caldifarciminota bacterium | reverse complement strand
TCCCTCTTGAAAATCCCGTATCAGAATCCATACCTGCAAGAATATACTGGAAATACACAATCCCAGGAGCCGTGAAATATGCAGATTGGATTATTACTGTTTCAGAGTGGTCAAAAAAACAGATAGTCCGAGGATTTCCTGGTGTGATTCATAAAATTTCTGTCATTCCCACAGGTATTGACACTGAAATAAAAGAAGACAAAGATGCATTACAAAAGATAGAGAAACAATATCCTATTCAGAATGGATATATCCTTTTTGTGGGCACAATTAAATTCAGGAAAAATATCCGTGTACTTATTAAAGCATTTGAACACCTAAAAAGAGATGGGTTAAAATACAAATTAATTCTTGTTGGGAGATATGAATATGGAAGTAAGAAAATTATAAGATTGGCACATCTCTCAACATATAAGGATGATATAATATTCACAGGACCTATTTCAGAAAAAATTCGGGATGCACTTTATCAGAAGGCAGATATATTTGTATATCCATCTATAGAGGAAGGTTTTGGATTACCTGTGTTGGAGGCAATGAAATTGGGTATCCCTGTGATTACTACAGAAATAGATTCAATCAAAGAAGTGGGCGGAGATACAGTATTATATTTTAATGGGAGGGATGTTTCTATGCTTTCGCACCAGATAAAAAGATTATTTATTGATGAAAAATTCAGAAAGATATTAAGTATAAAAGAAAAAAATAGGGTAAAAAATTTCTTTTCCCTGCGGTTATTCACTGAAAAAATCTACCATCAAATCCTTTTGACAAATCGTTTAAAATAAATGCAGACTGCGGAAGTTGAAAGATGTAAATTTAAGCAATGAAAAAGATTGATAAGATATTTCAATATCGTTCGTTTATAGGTATTCCTGTTATGCTTTTTCTTATTTATTTGAGTAATTTCACACTCCATTCTTTCATAATAGGTATTACATTTATTATTGCAGGCATAATGATAAGGATTTTTGCAGGAGGAGGAGTTTATTCCCATTTTAGAAAAAATGAATTCAGGAATGAAATCTTTCTGGAGAAAAATCTATTTAGTATTACAAGACACCCCCTGTATTTTGGGAACTTTCTAATTATTACAGGTTTGACAATTGTAGCAAATTGGAAAATTTACATTGTTTTACCTGTAATAATAACAATTTTCTGGATAATTTATGGAATGTTCATCTATAGAGAAGAATTATTACTAAAACAGCGCTTTGGTGGGAGATATATACATTATAAAAGCAGGGTGCCCATTTTTCCTTTGTACCCATTTAGATTGAAAAAGTCAAAAATTGAAATAAGGATTGGGAAGGAATGGGATACAATCTGGATTTCTACAACAGTTTTACTTATACTTTTCATAAAAGGATTGATATGGAAAAAAATGTTCTGATATCAACAGGTGACTTTAGCGGAGATACAATTGCAGAAAAGATAGTCCCAGAGTTAAATAAAAAAGGAAATTATAAGTTTTATGGGATAGTGGGAAAAGGGATGAAGGATATCGGAATGGAAATAATTCGGTCGAGAATAAAAACGGGTGCCACAGGTATTACAGAAATTTTACCAAAAATTTTTCAGGAATGGAAACTTTTTAATATAATTCAGGATTTCATCAAAAAAAGGAAAATAAATGCGGCAATATTATTTGATAATCCTGGTTTTAACCTTCCACTGGCGAAATTTCTTTATAACAAGGGAATAAAGGTTTTTTATTTTTCCCCTCCTCAGGTCTGGGCATGGGGAGAATGGAGAATTAAGTATTTAAGAAATTATGTATACCTCAATTTTGTAACCCTCCCATTTGAGGAAAAATATTATAAAAGCAGAGGTGTTAATGCAATATTTGTTGGTCATTTAGCCACTTTACTAAGCTCTCAGCAAAAAGAAGATACCCTCATATTTTTGCCTGGCTCAAGGGAAACTGAGATACAACAGACAATCCCATATGCAGGCCCATCAATAGAAGAATGGGCAGATAAAAATCATCTAAGGGTTATTGTTCCACTGCCCACTGTTCTCCAGGCAGAAAGATGGATAAATTTTGGCAGGAAATATCTACATAATACAGAATTTTTAACAGGAAAAAGCCGAGAAATTCTTCCGGAAGCGAAGATTGGCGTGATATGTTCGGGGACATCTACACTTGAAGCAGTCTTTTCATTAACGCCTGCTGTTGTGATTTACAGATTATCTCCAATGAGTTATTTTATTGGCAAATCCCTGTTAAAAACAGAATATATCAGCCTTGCAAATATTATCAGCAAAAAAGAGGTGCAAAAGGAGGTTGTCCAATATCAATTAAAACCTGAAATTATTCGGGAGGCATTGGATTACACATGGGATAACCAGGCTAAAATTATAATGGAGTATAACATTATACAGACACAATTCAGGAAGGAGAAAGTAGATGAAAAAACGACTGAGATACTATCTTCTCTCATTTAGTGCCCCTATCCTGAGTATTATTGTCTTATATATATTAGGAAAATCATACAGATACAAAATACAGGGATTTAAGGCAGGAATGATTTATGGGCTATGGCATGGGGAGATGTTTCCCCTGATTTTTCCATTCAGGGGAAAAGGAATATATGTGCTTATCAGCAAAGGCTTTGATGGTGATATACTTGCAAGGGTTTTGAAATTCTTTGGATTTAACATCATAAGAATATCCTCGCCCATATATCCATCTGAGGTTGCAGAGATTAAGGGGAAAATCCTCTCAGGATATGGCATTGTATTTGCACTTGATGGTCCCGTAGGACCCCGACTCTATGTAAAAAGGGGTGCAAACTATTTTTCAAACTTCATAAAAAAACCATTACTAATGGTAAAAGTAAATGTAGATAAAAAATGGAAATTTCCCGTGTGGGACGGATTCATTATTCCGTATCCATTTTCAAGCATTAAAATATCTTTTTTAGAAAAACCGTTCTTTAATTAATCTATTTCCCTATTATCAATTTTATGGCAATGCCAAAAAGTAGTATACCGAATATCCTTCTGAGCAACAAATCAGAAATAGTAGATGATACTTTTGCTCCAATGTATCCACCCAGGAAAAATCCTATGCAGATAAACCCTGCAACCTTCAAATCAACATTTCCCGCTTTATAATATACATAGGCGGCAAGAAATCCTATAGGTGGGACAAGCAAGGCAAGTGTCGTTCCTTGAGCCTGGTGTTGGGTCATTCCAAGCAAAAAAATTAGAGCTGGCACGATAATTACGCCCCCACCAATTCCTGTAATACCACTTACAACGCCTGCCGCCAATCCTATTGATAGATATAGTATAATTTTATTCATTTATTCCTCCTGATATCAAAATAGAGAAAAACAACAAAAAAATATGAACCGTCTTTCGTGTTGAAGATGTCATTGCGAACGATTGTATTCTCTCTTATTCTATTTTTTGCTGGTAGATATCCTTAAAAACTATATCTTTTCCCATCGGTTCAGGATATCCTGAATATTATCGGCAATGTAACTTATAACCTTTTCTCTAAATTGCTTTGCTTCCTCAATATTAAATCTCGGTCTTCCTTGATGCTCTTTGTAAAGTATTACTGAACCAGGAAAGGGAACAGATTGAATGCCTGAGTTATATAAATATATATCCTTTTCATCAAGCAGTTCCTGCTTTACTGTTTCGGGATACGCAGCAAAAACCATTGCGTTTTCATCAAGTGCTGAATGTCCTCCTGCCTCGCCAAAAAATTCCTCTGTGAGTTTTGCCGTCAAAATCCACCAATGGACAATTATACTTCTTGCCTTTTTTTGTTCATACAATTCATATCCTATTTCTTTTAATTCCTGGATTTGTCCCCCATGCCCATTCATAATGATAATCTTTTTGAACCCATTGTCAGCGAGAGAAAACGAAACATCTTTCACATAAGACTTAAACGAAGCACTTGTAGCAGTAAGTGAGCCGGGATATGGAAGCAGGGAATGTGTCAGTCCATAAGGTATAGTTGGGGCAATAAACGCATTAATTTTCTCGGCAATATTTGCACTGATATCTTCCGGTATAAGGTTATCCGTACCGAGTGGGCCTACACCGTGTGCCTCAATTGTGCCTACAGGAAGAATGACTGTATCAATCTTTTCGGGCACATAATCTTTGAATATCTTCCAGTTTAAGAAATTAATCCTTCTTTCCATTTATAATCTCCTTCATTTCTCTGACTGCCCTTTCTATACCAACAAATATAGAATGGGCAATAATTGCATGCCCAATGTTAAATTCTTCTATTTCTTTAATGCGTAAAAGCGGATGGATATTTCTATAATGAAGACCATGACCTGCATGTATTTCTAATTCCAATGATGCACCATATTCAGATGCCTCTTCAATCCTGTCTATTTCACTTTGGATAGGGTTTTCGGCATATTTTCCTGTATGAAATTCCACTGCATCTGCACCCATTTCTCTTGCCCGTTTTACTATTTCTTTCTCAGGTTCTATAAAGATACTTACTTTGATGCCTGCTGATTTCAATCTTTCAATTGCTGTCTTTGTCTCGGTTTGGAATTTTTCTATGTCAAGTCCACCCTCTGTCGTAATTTCTTCTTTTCTCTCGGGAACGAGACAGACCCACCGGGGTTTCACTTTAACAAGAAAATCCTGTATATCCTGATTTATCGAAGATTCTACATTTAGATGTGTTTTAACAATGTCTTTCAGGATTAATACATCCCTCTCTTTTATATGCCTCCTGTCCTGCCTTATATGGACAGTGATACCATCCGCACCACCCAATTCTGCAAGGACTGCTGCATAGACAGGGTCAGGATAGATTGTTCCTCTTGCCTCCCTTATTGTTGCCACATGGTCAATATTTACACCTAATCTCATACCTCTGTAAGTTTTTTATCTGTTTCTCTTAATCTCCTTATCAATGTTGTGATTAAGGCACCAACCATAGGGTCTTCTTCCATCTTCTTCTTTAACTCCTCTACATCTATTACAAGCACCGAGGCATCGCTTTTAGCCATTGCTGTTGCAGAGCGGGGCTTGCCATCTATTACACCCATTTCTCCTAAAAAGTCTCCTTCTCCTAATACGGCAATCTGTTTTTCTCCTTTGAGTATTTCAACATAACCTTTTTTAATGAGATAAATCTCTCTGGGAGCCTCATGTTCTTTAAATAAAATTTCGCCCTCCCGGTATTTTCTTTCCTTACTCATATCTTCCTCCTTGATGGGCTCCTTTTCTCCCATGCAACTACAATTGGAGCAACAACAAAGATTGACGAATATGTTCCAGTGATTATACCAATAATAAGTGCCAATGAAAAGTCATGAATAATCCTCCCACCAACAAAGAAAAGCACAAGAACCACAAATAAAGTAGTAAGCGAGGTGATAATTGTCCTTCCGAGTGTATCATTAATACTTCTGTTTACAAGTTCACCGAATTTGACCTTTCTTAGAAGTTTTATATTTTCCCTTATCCTATCAGAAACCACGATGGAATCATTTATTGAATAACCTATTATTGTCAAAATTGCTGCAATAATAGGTATTGTAAATTCCTTATTCATCAGAGATAAAATACCGACAGTCACCAATACATCATGGAATAATGCCACAACAGCCCCTACTCCAAATCTGAAACTGAATCTTATACTCACATATAACAGAATTGCAATCATACCCAGAAGCACTACCCACATAGCCCTTAGTTGTAATCCTTTACTAACAGAGGGGCCAATAAGTTCTTCTCTTGTAATTTTAACAGGTATTTCAGGGTGAGATTTATTAAATAATTCTTTTATCTTATCACCTGTGCCTGCATTTGTCGTTTTAAGTTTTACAAGAAATGTATTGGTATGAACATATTTTTGAATTTGTGTGCCTGGATAATTTTCCTCACCAAACCACTTTCTTAAACTTTCTGCGCTTATGGGTTTTTCAAATTTCATCTCTATCAGGTAACCACCTGTAAAATCTATTCCATATCTAACACCTTTGTGGGCGATTAAAGACACTATACCGATAAATATCACGGCACCTGATAACACAAATGCATTTCTCCTGCTCCCGACAAAATTGAAATGTGGATTTTTGAAGAATTGAAACATCTTAATATTTTTAAGGCCCTTTAATCCCCAGGATTCAAAAACAACCCTTGTTACAAAGATAGCAGTATAAAAACTTGCGATAAGTCCTATGGATAGGGTTACGGCAAATCCTTTAATAGGACCTGTTCCAAACCAGTAAAGGATAAGAGCGGCAACAAAGGTAGTGAGATTTGCATCAAATATAGTAATAAACACCCTGTTATATGCATTGGCAATTGATGTCCTTATTGTTTTTCCACCGCTTAATTCTTCCCGTAATCTTTCATAAATTAAGACATTCGCATCTACTGCCATACCAACAGTCAGGACAAGCCCTGCCAATCCTGGTAAGGTTAAAGTTGCCTTAAATCCCGCAAGGATTGCAAGAACAAATAAAAGGTTTAAGAGTAGCGCCCCATCTGCAACAATACCCGCCTTTGTGTAATATACTGCCATAAAAAGAAAAACAAGGACAGCGCCAATTATTATAGATTTTGCCCCCGCGTTTATAGAATCTCTCCCAAGAGATGGTCCTACGGACCTTTCTTCTATAATCTTCAAGGGTGCGGGCAAAGCACCTGCTTTTAATATAATGGCAAGGTCCTTTGCATCATCCATCGTCGCATTACCGAGTGTAATTTCAGACTGTCCACTTGGTATCCTTTCCCTTACAACGGGTGCAGATTGGATAACATTATCCAGAACAATAGCAATTCTTCTGCCCACATTTGCCCCTGTAATCATTGCCCATTTCCCTCTTGCCTTTCTTGTCATCGTTAAATCTACCTTTACACCAAAAGGATTGTCCGTGGTTCCCACACCAGGAACCGCATCAAGTATAGATTTACCAGTCAGTAAAGCCTCAGACTTTACAAGATAAATGGGAAAATACGCATATCCTTCTTTTATCTGTTTCTTGCCCCACAAAAATTCATAACCCGGGGGTATATATTTTTTTGCAGAATCACTTTCTAACAATTTCTTTAATTCAGGTACCATATCATCGGTAACACCATTTTCTCCCTGAATAGGCATAAAATACGAAAACAGACTGAATGTATCGCCCTTTACCTTTTTTAAGGCATCCTCAATATTCTTCAAGACATTTTGAAATGTTTTGTCATCGGCAATAAGTTTAAATTCTAATAATGCGGTTTTCCCAATAATCTCCCTTGCCCTTTTTCTGTCCACAACTCCTGGAAGTTGCACAACAATTCTATCCTTTCCCTGTTTCTGGATAATAGGTTCAGATACCCCAAATTGGTCTACACGGTTGCGGATTACTTCAAGTGCCCTGTCTGTTGCCCCTTTAACCTCCTCAGGCTTAAGGTGTGTTTTATCAACCTCCATAACCATATGCATACCACCTTTCAGGTCAAGTCCAAGATGAAGAGAACGGGACTGCAATGTTTTTAATTTTGCAGGGGTCATAGTTTTAACAGCAGCAGGTGTAAGACTATAAAACCTCCATGTATAACTTAACTGAAATACAGCAGCAAGAATTGTAATAATTACAACGATCCATTTCCATCTTAATGTGCGCACTTGTAACCTCCTTTATACAAAAATTTTCTTTCCCTGTCCGAGAATCTCATTTAATGCGTTCTTGAAATAGGATGACGATTCTTGAACCTCAGGGTCAATTTTCTGTTTATAAAATTCCCATGATTTTCTAATTTCTTCCCCCAACAATTGGGCAATATTACCGTTTCTTAATCCCTCTTCCACTTCTTGCTTATGGTATAAAAGAATATCCTTTGCTAATGAGCGAGCAAGCCTTTTTGCATCACGGTGTTTTTTCTTTTTTTCTTCATCCCAATCAGCAGGGAATTCATCAGATTTGATACCAAATGCAGCAGCAAGTTTCTCCGCCATTGCCGAAGGGGTTTTGGTTGGCGTAGGAGGTGGTGCCACAGTAGGTGTTTCGGGTTCTTTAATAGTAGGCGTTGGAGTAGAAACCTCGGATTTTTCTATAGGGGGACTAATAGTAGGCGTAGGTTTTTCAAAAACAGTCTCAGAAGGTTTTTCTATTACTGGTGGCTGTTCTATTGTTTTATCAGGATAAACAGTTTCCTCCTCTACCTTTTCGGGCTCTATCTCATAAGGAATAAGTTCTATATTAAGAGGTTTCCTATAGATAGTAAAAATATTATTACAGTTTGGGCACTTTACAGGCCCACCACCTACAGGTATTTGCTCTTCTTTAACAAGATACTTTTTTTTACATTTTGGGCATTCTATAATCATATACACTCCTTTTTGAGAAATATAATAAAAAAAAATCTTTTGTCAACAAAATTTTGCAAACTTTAAGAAAATTATTATTACTACCATTTTTTTACCACAGATTCTCGCAAGATTAAATAGTTCAAAGTTCCAGGTTGTGAGTCAAAAACTGTATCTCGTGACCAGAATAATATTGTTAAAGGTAAAAGGTAAAAAGTTAAAGAAGAAGCACAAATTGAATTCGTGCCTACAACTCGTGTCCAGAATAATGCGGAATGCGGAAGTGAGACTGCGGATTTAGCAGATTAACTTTCGTTTATTTCGTTCTTTGCCACTGGCAAGTATCCTTTTGGCGGTAAGCGGATAGCGTCTTCTTGCCAACGGCTTACGGCTGATTCTCTTTACCCTCTATTTATAGTCTTACCTTAAAACTTTCTGAAATCTGGTAGAAAAAAACTTGACGAACCCGTTTTTTTTGTTATTATTTTCCTATGATAATAATTGATGGAAAATCCCTAAATTTTGATAAATTTAATTTAATAGTAAATGAGAACATTCCTGCTGGACTTGATAAGAAGACAAAAGAAAGGATAATAAAATCAAGAAAATCAGTAGAAAAGTATATTTTAGAAGGAAAGATAGGATACGGCATAAATACAGGATTTGGGAAATTGGCCAATGTCAAGATTTCAGCAAAGGAAATAAAAGAAATTCAAAATAATATCATTCTCAGCCATTCTGCGGGAGTTGGAAAACCCCTTGATGAAAAAGTTGTAAGGGGAGCGATTCTGATAAGACTAAATGCGTTTGCAAAGGGATATTCAGGCGTAAGACTGAGTCTCGTTGATTTTCTTCTGCATATGCTAAACAAAAATGTAATACCTTTTGTACCTTCTAAAGGTTCTGTTGGAGCAAGCGGAGATTTGGCGCCATCAAGTCATATCGGACTTGTAGTAATGGGTAGAGGTTATGCATATTATAAAGGAAAGTTATTGAATGGAAAAACAGCGTTGAAAAGAGCAGGGTTAACGCCTATATCATTGGAGGCAAAAGAAGGACTTTCTATGATTAATGGAACGCAATTTATGACTTCGTCAGGGGTAATTTCTATCAGTAAAGCGTATAACCTAAAAGTTCTTTCGGATATAATTGCCGCAGTATCGCTTGAATCAGTAGGTGGTAGAAGAGAGCCATTTTCCCCTGAAATTCAAAATATAAGAGGGTATAAGGGGCCTCGTATCACAGCAAAGAGGATAAGAAATCTTCTTAAAGGTTCAAAGGTAAAGATAACAAAAAGGGTTCAGGACCCCTATTCATTTAGATGTATCCCTCAGGTGCATGGTGCCGTTGAGGATATTCTCACATATGCGGTTTCTATGCTTTCAATTGAGATGAATGCCGCAACAGATAATCCGCTGGTTATAAAAGATAAAGTGCTTTCAGGTGGAAATTTCCATGGTGCACCAGTAGGTTATATCCTGGATGCAAGCGCTATTGTCCTTACAGACCTTTCATCAATATCAGAAAGGAGAGTTGCCCAACTTATGGATACAGAATTTACCCACCTGCCTCCATTTTTGATACCCAACCCGGGTAAAAATTCTGGATTTATGCTTGCTCAGGTTACTGCTGCAAGCCTGGTTTCCCAGAATAAGATGCTTTCAACTCCTGCTTCTGTTGATTCGATACCTACCTCCTGCAATCAGGAAGACCATGTTTCAATGGGAATGAATGCGGCACTTAAACTTTCGGAAATTGTTGAAAACTTAGAGTATGTTTTAGCTATAGAATTAAATGCAGCAATCCAGGCTCTGAGACTTTCTCAAATAAAAAATATATCACCGAAACTTATGAAAATCATCACCCCGTTTCTTGATACTATCCCTATTGTAAAAGAGGATAGAGAATTATGGCGTGATATCAAAAATACAAAAGCTAAAGTTTTCCCTGAAATGATAAGATTGATTCAGGAAGAGGGTCTGAAATGAAAGCACTCGTTGTAATCCCAACATACGATGAAAAGGAAAACATAAGAGAGATAATATCTGCTGTGCTCAAAGTAAATCCTATACTTCATATTCTTATTGTAGACGATTCTTCCCCGGATGGCACTGCTCACATTGTGCAGGAAATAAAGAAAAGGAATCCAAGGGTTCATCTTCTCTCAAGGAAGAAAAAATCAGGTCTGGGAACAGCGTATATTGCAGGTTTTAAATATGCATTGAAAAATAACTATGATTACGCCTTCGAGATGGATGCAGATTTTTCGCATAACCCTGAAGACATCTCTAAATTCCTTAAGGCATTGAAGGATTACGACCTGGTAATTGGTTCAAGATACTGCGACGGCGTATCTGTGGTAAATTGGCCTATTTCCAGGTTGCTTCTGAGTTATTTTGCAAATCTTTATGCAAGGATTATAATAGATATCCCAATCTATGATTTAACAAGTGGATTTAAGGGGTACAGAAAAGAAGTGCTTCAAGCAATTGATTTTTCAAAGATCAAATCTGATGGATACGGTTTCCAGATCGAAATGAAATTTTATGCATATAGAAACAGATTCAGGATTAAAGAAATACCTGTAATTTTCATAGACCGAAGGTCAGGACACTCAAAGATGTCTAGAAAAATTATATGGGAAGCATTCTGGGTTGTATGGATATTAAAGATTAAGGATATTCTTAAACTAAGATGATGCTTACAATAGGCATTGTGAATTATTATACGGAAGATTATGTAATAAAATGTTTAGATTCTATTTACAAAACTCCCCCGAGATATCCATTCATCATTTATCTTGTTGACAACGGTTCTGAAAGGGAAAAAATCATAGAGATTAAGCAGAGGTTTCCTGAGGTGAGATTAATCAGAAATATACAAAATGTAGGATTTTCCAGGGCATGCAATCAAATATATTTTCGGAGTAAGTCAAAATACATTCTCTATATTAATCCTGATACTGAGATAGAAAAAGACGCAGTAAACAATCTTATAAATTTTATGGAAGAACATCCTGATGCAGGTATTGCAGGTGCAAGGTTGTTAAATTTTGAGGGTATACTGCAACTTTCTTGCAGAAAGTTCCCCACAATCTGGAATGTCTTTTTTGGAAGAAAATCTGTATTTACGAAGTATCTTCCGTCAAATAGGTTTACACAGTCATATATGCTTGCCGGACTCGATTATACAAAAGTGCAAAAGGTTGATTGGGTAGTTGGTGCTGCAATGATTGTGAGGAGGTCTGCCCTGGGAAGCATTGAGGGTTTTGATGAAAGATTCTTTCTATATGTCGAAGATGTTGATTTATGCCAGAGATTGGTAAACAAAGGATGGCAGGTTTATTATGTCCCCAATGCAGTAATTAGACATCATCTTGGTGTATCTACAAAAAAGATAATGTGGAAAGCAAAGTATTATCACAATGTGGGAATGTATAAATATTTCTTAAAGCATAAAAAATCAAATAAAATTATTGGTGCCCTGCTGGGGCTAGGATTGATATGGAGACTCTCTTTACTCATATTTGTCGGTGAATTCTTTCAGAAATTCAGGGAGATAAAATGATAAAACAGAGAATAGCATTAAACACCTGGACGCTTGTAATAATAGACTTTCTATCATTTATAATATTTTATTTTCTGTCATTTTATATCAGGGGTAATCTTCCTCCTTATGAAATTCACAGTTTATGGTACAGAGAGTTCTATTTAAGATTTTTTTTCTTTTCCTTTCCTGTATGGCTCTTTTTCCTATTCTATCAAAGACCATATCCGTTAAAAGAGATAATTGAAAGAAGAGATATATATATCAGAACAATAAAGGCGGTTGGAGAATTTACTGTTATTGTCATATTTATTCTTTATCTTACCCATTCATTCGCCCAGAGTAGATTATTCCTGGGAATTTTTACTATGTTAATGGCTGTCGTAATTCTAAGTTCAAGATTTATCTATTGCAAGGTCATTGAAAATCTTAAAATTGGTCTCGTAAATGTGCTCATTATTGGGACAGACAAAGAAGCAGAGGTTGTCAGGAAATATTTAGCATTAGGGACACATCTGGGTATTAAGATAGCAGGCTTTTTAAGAATGAAAAATGAGAAAAAGGTTGTTCCGGAATCTTTAATCATAGAAAACGCATCACATATAGAGGAAGTTCTTAGAAGATATCCTATAGATTGGGTAATATTTCCACCTGCATCACAATTTTCAAGAAAAACAATGGACAAGATTTTCTCTATATGTGAAGATTTGGGCATAAGTGTTTCATTTCCATTTAAGAAGATAAGATTACCAAGGATTGCTCAACCTTCGATAGATATCTTAAACGGGGATATATTGATTACATACCACACTATTACCCAATCACATCACCTTTTATTTCTTAAATATCTTATTGATAAGGTCTTTGCATTTGTATCTATTGTATTATTATTACCCGTCTTCCTTATTATTTCAATATTAATAAAACTTACTTCTAAAGGGCCTGTAATTTATAGACAGGAGAGGTGCGGACTTAATGGCAGGAAATTTATATTTTATAAATTTAGAACAATGTACGAAGGCGCTGATAGCATGAAATCACACCTCTTACATTTGAACGAGATGGATAGAGTTGTTTTTAAGATACGGAATGACCCGAGGGTTACACCAATAGGCAGAATTCTGCGGAGATTTAGCCTTGACGAACTTCCACAACTCTGGAATGTTTTTAAGGGTGATATGTCACTTGTAGGTCCGAGACCTCCATTGGAAGAAGAGGTTAAACTTTACGAAAGGAAAGAAAGAAGAAGACTATCAATGAAGCCAGGGCTTACTTGTATCTGGCAAATTAGCGGCAGGAACGAAATAAATTTTAAGCAATGGATTGACCTGGACCTTCAATATATTGACACCTGGTCATTAGCACAAGACTTAATAATTATATTAAAGACCATACCTGTAATGTTGTCGGGTAAGGGCGCATATTGATGATTTTATTTCCCGTAATACTTCTATGGTCGGATAGTCTCAACTATTACAAAAATATGATTTTTAGTAATCCATATTCGGCAGAGTATAAAGAAAAATTTCTTAATTATGGGATTGCTCAATATCACCTTGGAAGGTATAATGCAGCGCTGAAATCTTTGGAAAATGCCTATCCATATTTAAGTAGGGATGAAAAGACAGTTGATATTTTTTGGAAAGCCCTTACTCTTTATAAACAGAAAAAATATACCTCTGCATTCACTATGATGAAAAAGATTCAAAATAGATATAGTGGAGCAAAATTCTGGGAAGGTATTATAAAATCCAGAAAGCATTTAAGAGAAGGTATGGAAATGATGAAAATGGGATTAGACAGCACAAACGAATATGAGAGTATTGTATATATATTTAATCTTTTAAGATTAGACCCTAAATTGGCATCAAAATATCTTTCCTCAAAAAACATAAAAAATAAGCAGTTATTAAATATAGGAAAGGGGTTTTACTACCTTGAAAACAATCTACCAGAAAAGGCATTGAAGGTATTTAAAAAAATCAAGAATAAGAATGATTATGTTATTTGTGGAATGGTATCTGCATATATTATGAAAAAAAATTATGAAAAGGCTTTTAGCATTATAAAAAAACAAAAAATCAAAAATCCGGAAATGGATGTATATCTTGGAGAATCGGCCTATGGTGTAAAAAATTATCCGTTGGCTGAATCTGCTTTTACTCGTTTGAAAAATTATCAGGAATGGGCACCTAAGGCATTTTACGGATTGGGGTGGACATTTTACCAAACACAATCATACAAAAAGGCTATAAAATCATTCAAGAAATTCTTAGCGACAAAACAAAAAAAGGAGATTACGAAATATGCTATTTACCGCATTGGGAGGGCATATCTCAAAATTGGTGATACAGAAAATGGACTATCTTATATGAAAGAAATTGTAAAAAATTACCCAAATAGTTCCCTTTATGATGATGCACTATTTCTTCTGGGTAAGATAAACCTGGTGCTTAATAATCTTGAAGTAGCAAAAGAGTATTTCTTAAAGATGGTTGTAGACTCGCCTGATTCGCGGTGGATACCTTATGCATATAAATATGTTGGTGATATATATGTCAGAGAAAAAGATTACAAAAAAGGTATAAACTATTACAAAATGGCAATGCTTGACGGGTCACCCCCTATTTTAACGGATGAAATCAAATATCTTGTCGAAATCTTAAAATACAAAGCAGGGATATATAAAACACTAATTCAAGCAAAGAAATCATTCGTGAATCTATATCCCGAGAGTGAAAAGGTGCCATCAGTTTTATTAGAAATAGGAGACTTTTATTATGCAGGAGGAAGGCTTAAAAAGGCTACTCATTATTACAAAACAGTTTATGAAAAGTATAAAGAGAATGAAATTTGTGGGGAAGCATTATTAAAACTAAGCAGAACCTTGCGGGAAAGAAAAAAACAGAAGGAGGCAATCTTGTATCTTGAAAAGTTGTCGAAAAAGGAAGGATATTTTGCGTTAGCGCATAAAATTATAGGTGATATATACTACGATGATGAAATTTTCCCAAAGGCTGTTGATGAATACGAAAAAGTGGTAGAGGATAAAAACAATATATTCTCTCAATATGCACAACTCAGAATCGCCAGTGCTTATATGAATCTTGGACTTTACAGGGAAGCCAGGGTTGCATTAATAAAATTCATCCAGGATTATCCAAATTCTAATAATTTATTAAGGGTTTATAAAAAACTGGCTAATACATATTATCAGGAAGGTATGTTTGAAGATTATATTAACATTCTGGAACAGGGAGCAGATAAATTTACAGGTAAAGAAAGGGGAGAATTTTTTCTTCTTACGGCAAGAATTTATTGTCAATTAAATGACACTAATGCTATTTCTTATTATTTGAAGGCTGCACAATTATTTGGCACATTGCGATTAAAGGCTGCAAATGCCCTAAAAGAAGGGGCTGAATGTGCATCCCGTCTTAATCTTCCTGAAAAATCTCAGGAATTGGAAAACGCAGGTCAAGCACTTTTATCAGGGATAGACAGTGAAAAAACGGAAAAAGATACCACAAAAACACAGGAACAAAAATAGATGTGATGTAGTTAATATCAATGGATGAATGAATAGATGAGTAAAAGATTAACAAACGTGTTCGTAATGGTGATTCGTGAAAAAAACGAAAGAAACGAGACACTCTTCCAGGTTTTTTCCCCATTGTCATTGCGAGCCTGCCAGAGGTAGGCGTGGAAGCCGAAGGCGTGAGCGAATGTAATGAGGCGAACAATCTCACAGGATGGGTGGAAACGAATTACGAATGACTAATACCGAAGTTCTATGAGGGGCTTTCCAGCCCCGAGGAAAAAGATAGCCGTTGGCCGATGGCAGGTAGCCGTCAGCAAAAGGATGCTTACCTATTAGATGAGATTGCTTCACAAAACTACGAGCACGAAGTGGGCATTCGCAATGACACTTTTCACGAGTCACGGTCACGGAACACGGTTTTTACTTTTTACGACTCACGATTTACGCCTTACGAATTGTTTCCGCATTCCGCATTATTATGATTTACCCACTTATTTTGAAAAAGAGACAGATAATTGCTATCTTTTTAATTTTTTTTTGATTTTTTTAATAAAAAAACTTGACAATATAATTTATAATCCTATATTAAGAGTATGAAGAGATGGACTATAATTTTATCAAGAGGTAAAACAGGGAAATTGCTGAAAATAGATATAACAGAAGGGATGAAAAACTCCTTTTTTATCCTTCTGGCTGTATTCTTTTCTGCATTTCTTTATCTGGCAACTCAAACATATAAAAATAGAAGGTTACTAAAGGATGTAATTTATGCATCTGTTAAAAGGCAGGCATACCTTTACCGCATTTCATACCTGGAGGCATCGTTAAAAAAATATCAGGATACAATGCAAAGTATTAAAGCAAGAGACTATCCATTAAGGGTTGCTTCATGCCTACCTCAGATAGATAAGGATGTATGGAAAGCAGGTATTGGTGGTCCTCCACCCGTTCCGGTATTTCTTGAATCTTATTTAAATACAAAAATAAACAGTGTTAAAATATCTGTAAGCAGGGTATCCAACGAAGAAAAGATTATAAGGAGTAGTATATCGCAGGAAAAAAAGAAGGTTAGAGAAAAGATTAATCTCCTTGCCCATACGCCTTCAATATATCCTGTTTACGGAAGGTGCAGTTCCCCGTTTGGTTGGAGAATTCATCCTATTACCCATAAACCGGAGTTTCATAAAGGTTATGATATTGCCAATCGCTCCGGGACGCCTATAAGAGCAGCAGCAGACGGAATTGTTTCATTTGTTGGAGTAAGACATGGCTTTGGAAATACAGTTGAGATAAAACATGGGTATGGATTTAAGACCAGATACGCCCACCTAAGAAAATACATTGTAAGGAAAGGACAACCTGTTAAGAAAGGTGATACTATAGGATATTTAGGCTCAACAGGCTTTTCTACCGGTCCTCATTTGCATTATGAAGTAAGGGTACTTAATCAAGCAGTTAATCCATATAATTATTTAGATGTTAATTCCCATTCTTACTAATGGGTTTTCCTATTTTAATTCAGGCACCTCTATCAGGCTATACGGACAGTCCATTTAGAAAAATTGTAAAAGATTATGGGGTGGATGTTGTCTATTCCGAGATGATTTCTTCTGCTGGTATAGTCAGACAGCAGGAAAAAACGCTTTCACTTGCATATTTTACAAAGGAGGAAAGGCCTATATTTCTTCAACTTTTTGGAGCAGAGTCGGAAATAATGAAAGATGCCGCCTCTATTGTGGCAGAAAGATTTTCACCAGATGGCATTGATATAAATATGGGTTGCCCTGTAAAAAAGGTTGTAAAATCGGGTGCAGGTGCTGCCCTTTTAAGAAATACAACAATTGTAAGGGAAATAGTAAAAAAGGTAAAATCCGTAATAAAGTGTCCTTTATCAGTTAAAATAAGGTCAGGCTGGGATGAAGATAAAAGTCTGGAAATTGCAAAAGTGATAGAAGATGCAGGCGCAGATATTATTGCTATTCACCCCCGTACAAGAGAGCAGTTTTTTTCAGAGACTGCTGATTGGAAAGTACTTAAAAATGTGAAATCCCGGATAAAAATCCCTGTCATAGGGAATGGGAATGTGCAATCGCCATATCAGGCAAAAACATTATATGAATATTCAGGTGTAGATGGTATAATGATTGGCAGAGCGAGCCTTCGGAAACCCTATATTTTTTCATCTATCAAGCATTATTTTGAAAAAGGTATACCTTTATTGGTAAACAATGAGGAGATTTTTCATATTGTTGAAAAATATGTCAATTATGAATGCACATACAGAGGCGAGGGAAGGGCATTGAAATATACAAGGAAGATGATCATTCAACTTCTTAAAGGAAGAAAAAATTCACACAGGGTAAAGAACGAAATATTTAAGATTGACAATAAAGTTGCTCTTTTAAAAATTCTGAGAAGGGAATTTTCAGATGATAGAATTGAATCAAGTATCCTTAGAAATTAATGGCAACCACATTCTTGAAGATATCAGTTTTACCTGGAATTCAAATGAAACTATTTGCCTTTTAGGAAAAAATGGTTCGGGAAAAACAAGCCTTGCCCTTTTAATTGCAGGAATTTTATCACCGGATTCAGGTGAGATAAAAATAGATGGAAAACCATTAGAAGAAGTAGATGAAATCGATTTGAGGAAAAATATAGGTATTATTTTTCAAGACCCTGACAATCAATTTATCACTCAGGATGTTGAATCTGAAATTGCATTTGGCCTGGAAAATTTTAATATTCCCGAAGATGAGATGCAAAAGATTGTTGAAGAAACAATTACTGATTTCGGACTGGTCGAAATCAGGCATAGGAATCCATTCATACTATCCGGTGGAGAAAAACAAATTACTGCTATTGCAAGTATACTGTCTATGAATACAAAGTTTATCATATTTGATGAAGTAACTACTTTTCTGGATAATCCATATCAAGAGAAAATTCATCAAATATGGGCATCACAGAAAGGTAAAAAGGGGCTAATTATAATTACACAAAATTTTGAGGAGGTCTATTACGCAGACAGATTACTTCTGATGGAAAACGGAAAGATTATATTTGACGGAAAGACAGACGAGGTTTTGAATAGGGGGATAATTGCCACAGATGGCATCATTTTAAGAAAACTTCTGAAAAAAGAGGGAATAGAGATAGAAAGATATAAAAAACCAGATGATGTTGTAGATGAGATATTAAAATATGCTAATTCTAAAAAACATTAGTTATTCAATTGCAGGGAAAAATATCCTGAAATCTGTAAGTTGTGAGTTTCACGCCAGGATGTTAAGTGTAATATTAGGCCCATCAGGTGCAGGTAAAACTACCCTGGCAAGGATTGTCAAGGGGTTTATACATCAAGACAGCGGAGAGATAATTTTTCCAAGAGGTGATGTCAAGGATATTCAAAAAAGGATGGGATTTGTCTTCCAGTTTCCTGAGGATGCTTTTTTTGCAGAAACTGTATATGACGAAATTGCCTATGGTATAAGAAATTTTGGATTAGACGAAGAAAAAAAGAGGGTTAAAGAAGCAGTTCATCTTGTTGGGCTCAGTCAGGAAATACTTAACAGAGACCCTGCAACATTATCTTATGGAGAAAAGAGAAGGATTGCTATATCATCTGTGGTAGTATTTAATCCTGATTGGATAATGTTTGATGAGCCATTTTCAGGACTGGATTGGCAGGGGAAAAACGCTATGAAAAAGATTCTTATGAATATGAAGGGAAAAACGAGTATAATGGTAATTACCCATGATTTATCTCCACTTGTAGATATATTTGATTGGATTGTTTTGATGAACAGAGGGACAACGATATTTTCTTTGCCCGCTGAAAGAATCCTGTGGGATGAGGTCGAAACATCAGGAGTAAATATACCATTTCATATTAAAGTAGGTATGGAATTAAAAAAAGAAAATCTTTTCCATAATATACCCCTTACCCTTTCTGAATTTGTAAAAGAAATCAAAGGACTTTCCAGATGAGATTAGGAATATATCAGATGAAACCAGAATTTGGACAAAAGGAAAAGAATATAAAAAAGATATCAAACTTGTTAAATAAGGAAAATGGGGGCGATATTGTTGTGCTGCCAGAATTGTTTAATACTGGATATACCTTTATTTCGAAGGAAGAGGCACTCTCATTGGGAGAGAACGATAATGGAGAAACTATTACTGCGTTAAAGGGTGTATCAAAAAATAAACATATGGGAATTTCAGCAGGTATACTGGAAAAAGAAGGCAGTAAATTATACAATACCTCTTATCTCATTGTAGATGGAAAAATAGCGGGGAAATATAGAAAAATGCACCTATATGGGGTAGAGAAAGAGATTTTTACAAAAGGGAACTTAGGTTTTCCCGTATTTTCTTTTAGAGATATAAATGTGGGAATGATTATATGTTTTGACTGGATTTTCCCTGAAGCAGTGAGAACGCTTGCCCTTAAAGGTGCACAAATTATTCTGCATTCAGCAAACCTTATTCTGCCATACTGCCAGAATACAATGAAAACAAGGGCGATTGAGAATCGTGTATTTATTGCAACAGCAAATAGAATCGGGATAGAAGAGAGAGGTGGAACTTCGTATAGTTTTACAGGAAAAAGTCAGATTGTATCACCCGAGGGGAAAATTATTGCGAAGATGGATGCAGAAGAAGAGAACATACTCTGGGTTGAAATAAATCCTGAACTGGCAAATAATAAAAATATAAATCCGTATAATGACATATTTAAGGATAGGAGAGAGGAGTATTATTTCAAATGAGAATAGGAATAATCGGAAAACCGTCCTCAGGTAAAACAACAATATTTGATTCGTTAACAGGGAAAGATGCAACAGAAAAAAAAGGACATATAGGTATTGTAAAGGTTGAAGATGAAAGATTGGATAAATTATATAAATTTTATCCCGAAAGCAAGAAAATAAATGCGACAATTGAATTTGTTGATATACCGGGATTTAACCTGAGGGATGAAAATATAAAAAATGTTGATGGATATCTTCTGGTAATAGGTGCATATATGCAGCCCGAGTTTGAGATTGAAAAAGAGGTGAGGGAAATTCAGGAGGAAATGATTATTTCTGATATGGCAGCGATAGAAAAGAGGTTATCAAGAATTAAAAAATCACGCATAACCCCAGATATAGAACAAGAAAAGAAGATTTTAGAGAAGATTATCCCGGCATTAGAAAATGGGAAAACTATCTATAATCTGGGGTTAAAAGAAGAAGAGATTCAGAAAATCAGTGGATTTTCATTTCTCACATTAAAACCTATTTTTGTTGTAATAAATGAAAAAGAGGGAAGGAAAGGTGCCGTATATCACTATCAGGAAATCCCTGTCCTGACTATATGTGGAGAGTTGGAAAAGGAAATTGCAGAATTACCCGAGGAAGAAAGGAAAAGTTTTTTTCAGGAAATGGGCATTAAAGAAACAGGCGTTGAGAAGGTGGTAAGTGCAGTATATTCCTACATCGGGCTTATTTCCTTCTTTACCATAGGTAAAGATGAAGTGAGGGCATGGAGTATTAAAAAAGGAACACCCGCAGTAAAAGCAGCAGGAAAAATACATACAGATATGGAAAGGGGATTTATAAGGGCACAGGTCGTTCATTATTCAGATTTTATCTCCCTGAACGGTTCATTAAAGGAGGCAAAGGCAAAAGGGGTTTTGAGGCTTGAAGGGAAAGATTACATTGTTCAAGACGGAGACATAATAGAAATAAGATTCAGCGTATAAAAGTGGTAATTATGAAAGAATATGATAAAATATGAAAGACATCTACATCTTATATATACTAACTAAACTTGCAATCTTTTATATAAATTAAAAAAGCAAAGGTCGTGGTGAAAGCAGTCACGGTAAAAAAGAAAAATGCCAAAATGTCAAATACCTTCCGAATTACTCCTGTTTGGAAAGTCTATTTAGTGCTGTTTGCGAAGATATTCTTACCCCTTTAGAGGGGTCATTTGAAAGTGTTCGCAAGATTTCTTTTGCCCTTTCACCTCCAATCTTGCCGATTGCGTGTACAGATGCCATTCTAAGGTCATCAGGAAATTTTGGTCTGTTAAGAAATCCTTTTTCTTTAATAATATTATACAGGGGTTCAATTGCCGACGCAATTTTCCTTTTTCCTATGATTGCCATAATATTTTTGAAGAACTCTGTCTTTGCCCTTATATCGCTTCTATCTATGAGTGAAACCAGAAAATTATCAATCTCATCTCCTTCCATCTGAGTAAGAATACTTAAACCTTCTTTTAATAGTTCAAATGAAGCGCCCCTTAATGATTTTATAATTGTCTCTTTTGCCTCCGGATTATTCAAGTCTTTTAAGGATTTTAGAGCAGTTTTTTTTACCATAAATTCAGGGTCATCCAATAAAGATTTCAAGGGTGGTATTGTTTCAGGTGTCCCGATTTCAGCAAGTATTTCACCACCTTCCTTTCTTATAAACCATCTTTTGTCCTCTATTAATGATTGTATATGTGGAACGACCCTTGCCCCCATATGAATCAGGATATCTTTCAACTTTCTCCTTAAATCTACATCTTCTGCCTCTGTAAAAATCTCTATTATCATAGGTATGGAGGTATCGGGAATTTTCAGGATAGCATCACGTGTTTCTTTATATGAACCTGTTTCCCATAAAGCAGATAACAATGTTAGAAGTGCATCCTTCCCTCCAACTTTACCCAATGCCTCAATTGCCCGTTTTCTTCTTTCCTGCGAACTTATCAGCTCGCTAAATGCTACCCTGACCAGTTCAGAGATATCTTCTCTGCCCTTTTCTCTCATTGTGGATGCAATATTTCCAAGTGCTTTTGTATATTCAATATAGACATTAAAATCTTTTTCCTTCAACATTCTTTGTTTTAATCCGTTTACAAAGTTTTCCACCGCTGAGATCTTTTCTTTATCCAATAGATTTGTAATAACATCACTCAATTTTTCAATACCGCTTTTTCTCACTTCAGGTGAATCTTCGTCAAGAAGTTTTAAGAACGGCTGTATGATAGCAGTAAATTCATCTACCTGAATGCCTTCCTTCGCCTCTCTCTCCAGTTCTTTTATATGCTCCTCACCTGCTACAACAACCTTATCTTCTTCCTGTATACTCTTATCTATCTTCACTGCTTCAATATCACCAGCACCTCTCTCAATCATCTTTTCTTTTATTTTTTCAATAATACCCTTTTTATCTTCTGGTAAATACTTTTCCGCATCCTCTTCCATCCTTCCTCTCATAATAGAAACAAGTTCTTCATCAGACAGAGTTTCCAGTTTTTTTCTGATTAATTTTGCCACCCAACCATCAAATTTATCTTTATCTTTAATCTTTTCCTTGATTTTTGGACCTACAGCCTTTACAAAATCCAAAAGCCATTTTGAAAACGCAACCCTCTCGGATTCTCCGTATGTAGAGAGTATTGTTTCAGAGATCTTCTCAAATTTCTTCAATAAATCATCAAGGGATTCAACACCTTCCATAATTGCACCTGTAAAGGACTCAGGTGCATTTTTCACTTCATCTATCGCACTATCTGGTTTATTCAATAATTCCATAAATGAATCCCAACTAACAGAAATCTTCTTTTCTTTTTTCCCTCCCTGTCCACCTTTGATAATACCATATTCTACGGCATTTACCTTGATATTTTTTATGCCCTCGCCTTTTACTACATTTTCTATTCCATTTTTTTCCTGAAGTGTCAATTTATCTGCAATCATACATCCAAAAAATTTCTCCAATTCTTCATCTATAAATGTCGGAAATATGGTAATACTATTTACTCCAACCCTTTGAAGACTTTTTATAAAACCTGTAAGCGCCGGAATTTTTTCTCTCTCGAACCTTAGTTCATCAAGGAAAAGTGCTGTTTCAAAGATTACGATATTCAATTCATCACCTTTCATTACATCTTTTAATATGTTTACTGTCTCGCCCAAAATCTTTTTAGAAAAAGGGTGTCCGGGAGGATATGCCCTTGTATTGTTCAATACAAGAGCGAGGTGTTTAATTAAATCATCGGAAACTGGTTTTAATCTTTCTGCTAATGTATCCATATTTACCTCCTGAGAGAATTGATAGATTCTCTTTTGCTATGTGAGTTAAATATATATGAACCTGCTACAAGGATTTCTGCACCTGCGTCAAGCACTATATCTTTTGTTTTATCGTTTATTCCACCGTCGACCTCAATGGGTATTTTGCCATTGATGTATTCAGCAGCCTTCTTTATTTTTGGAACACAACTCTGCATAAATTTTTGTCCGCCAAATCCCGGGAATACAGTCATTATGAGGAGGAAGTCAAAATTAAAGACAATATCAGAAATTTGTTCAAATGGTGAATCAGGATTAAGTGCAATACCTACCTTTTTGCCTTGTTCTCTTATATGTTTTGCAATCTCAACAGGTTTCTGAACTGACTCAATATGAAAGGATATCCAATCACTTCCTGCCGTAATAAACTTATCAACATATTTCCCAGGCTCAGAAATCATCAGATGACTATCAAGAGGAAGTTTGGTTAATTTCCGAATGGCTTTAACTATAATAGGGCCAAATGTTAAATTTGGCACAAAGTGTCCATCCATAATATCCAGATGAAGTATATCTGCTCCTGCATTTTCTACTTCTCGGATTTCTTCTTCCAATCTGGAGAAATCGCAGGAAAGTAAAGATGGTGCTATTATCATAGTGTATTATAATAATTTTCTCAATATTGTCAAGTATATTTTTTTGAGGTTGCTG
>WFRC01000322.1 GCA_015486685.1 Caldifarciminota bacterium | reverse complement strand
ATCTTTTTCATTCTATCACCCCCTATCTCTGTAATTCCCATTTAATTACTTGAACCTTTCCAGGAATAAAGTGGATTTTCCAATTTTCTATTTTTAATTCTCCTGTTGGATATAGATAATATATGTCTCCTGAAGGAGTTATTACAGGGTTTTGTATCATTCCTTCAGAAGCAATCGCATTCTCCTTTGGTAGTTCTATTATAGATAGTATTTTACCCTTTTTTGAAACTTTTATAATTATAAAAAAATTCTGTGAAACATATTTTGTATAGTAATTATTCCCCTTTTTATCTACAGTATAAGGTTCACTTCCCTTTTTAATCTTAATCCTTCCTATATTTTTTATTTCTACATTATAATCATGTTTAGAGGATTTGGATAATTCTTGTGGTGACTTTATAAATTCAGCTGTAGATCCATTTATTTTACTTAGTATCCATTTTTTTTCTTCAACAGAGTTGTTTTGTAGAATAGGCTGAAGTATTACTAATTTACCATTTTCAACCCATCCACTTGGCACACTATTTCTTTCTATCGGTATGCCTAGTTTGGTAAATATCCGTGTATTCAATCTACCATTGATGATCATTAAAGTATCAGTTATCGCACTACCACAATAAATTATTCCATTAATGACACCAAAAATATGAGGGTAAGAAGTAATTTTGAATGTATTACATAATTTCCCATTTCTATCAAAATGCTGAACTCTATGATTTGCCATATCTACAATATAAATATCTCCATTGCTATCGATCGAAATCCCGCCAGGTGCTGTAATTGGGTCCGTATTAAGGTTAATTCCAAACTCCCCCGGTCCATTTCCCCATTTCGCATCAATAATCACCTTCTTCACATACTTCACTGGCAGCATATCAGAATTTACCTGTGAAAATAAAACCACTGAAACACCCAAAACCAATGCTGTCAAAATTAATCTTTTAAACATAAACACCTCCTTGTTTTTGTTATTCGTTAGTAGTTATTGGTTATTTTAAACATTTTTTAACCCGTTTTCAAGTAATTTTTAGCAGTAAGCTGCAAGCGGTCAGCGGTAAGCGTATTCCCTTACCACTTCTCACTTCCAACTTCTTAGTTATATTTATCCCCCAGCACCTTAATACATATCCAGAGCAGTCAATGCCAGCAAGATGTGTAGGTGCAGTTGGACTCCCATACTGAGAGGTGTTATATCCACCAGGACATACTTTATTGCTAATCCTTTGAGGAAATGTTAATCCTTTATTTGGCCAGGATGATGACCCTGCAGGTTCAGTCCCACCATACCTGTCAAAACCTCCCCAGCAATATGCCTCCCCTGTATAAGTTCCACCTACTTTAAAGTATGAAGTATAATGAGGATTTAACGCCAGACAGGTATCTTTAAGAGGAGACCACTTGACATTTAAGTATAATTTTGCATTACTAATTACATTACTCCTTGTTATAACATTACCAAAAAGTGAAGATGGTAGCAATAAAGTAAGCGATGCTAAATACATTAAATATATCGCATTTCCCTTAACTCTCATTTTCTCCCTCCTCTTTGATATACGCAAATCTCCATTCCTAATATATCCATTTCTGGATGTTTTTCATCAGGGATGCCACACAAGGCAACGATTTTTCCCTTATTTGTAATAAATGGAATACCAACAGAATAGGGAACCTTAATCTTTGCAAGTTCTCTTCCATCCATTGAATATTTGATTACAAAACTATATTCCGCAGGATGGTCTTCATCATAATTTTTCCCCGTAGGTGCTATATAATAACTGTGATTCACTGCATATATACTTCCCTTTTTGTCTGTATATATTTCTGATATAGGTTCTGGCAGTTTAATAACCTTTGCTTCATTCGTTTTGATGTCTATAATCTCTAATGCTTCATAACCCTCTATTTTCTTACCTCCCAATTTTACTTCTTTTCCCTTTACCTCTTTGACCTCTGGGTTGATATTATCCAGTTTATATTTTGATGGCTTTTCTTCTTCTACCTTCCATCCTCTGGATATATCAACCTTTATTATCTTTACTAACTTGGAATTGACAAAAAAACCATTCCTTACAGGAATATATATCACATCATCCTTTATATACATCCTTTTGCCATAAAGCTTCGCAAATGCTAACCCTTCAGGTGCCTTCTCTATCTCCTCAAGACTTGCTTCTTCATAGACCTTCACAGGTATTTCCCTTAAATATTTGCCAAGACTATCACATACAACTATCCTGTTATTGAGATGGTCTAAAATATAAATCCTTCCCTGTGAATCTGCTACTATACTTGTAGGATAATCAGGTTCACCTTCCCACATCCTGAAACCTAAATCAAATTCTCCTTCCCCCACTCCTCCCAATTTTGCTTTAGCGATCACCTTCTTCACATACTTCTCTGGAAGCGTATCAGGATTTACATCAGAAAATAAAACCACCGAAACCCCCAAAACCAATGCTGTCAAAGTTAATCTTTTAAACATAAACACCTCCTTGTTTT
>WFRC01000321.1 GCA_015486685.1 Caldifarciminota bacterium | reverse complement strand
TTCCAATCCTGATATTTCATATAATAAGGATACAATGAATATATCAGTGGATATAGCGGTGAATGCGAGGTATGGGAGGGTTCACAAAGATAGTGTAAAGGTGAGAGTGGATGGAAAGGAAATTAATGATTTTACATTTAAGAGTTTAGGGAATGGGAGATACAAGGTAAAGAGTTCAAAAGGTTTTGTTTTATCTAGAGACCATATATTAGAGATAAGAGCTGATAATGAAGAATTAAGAAATAGATACAGAGATACAGAATCTCAATTGCAAATTATTACAATTGAGTAAGTGAGAAGTGGGAACTAAGAAGTGAGAAGTTAAATCTTTGAAAAAATACTTGAAAAAATGAGAAAAAAATGTGTAAAATAAACAAAAAATAAGGAGGTTATGATGAGAATTAAAAAAATTTTTAAGGTGTTGTTGTTTTTACTGATTCTCTGTGGGAGTTTTGGGATGAGCAAGAATGGGGTAAGTGAGTTTTATCCTAAGGGGAAGAGTGCATCTGCTGTTCCAATATTAAGGGGGAGGAAAGAGTGCGAGAGGCTTGCGAGACAACGTCTTACAGAAGATATTAAATACAGGCGTAAAGATGAGCCTTTATTACCTTATCTCAAGCAGGCATATCTTTCGGGACCCATACCATGTTTTAATGCCTATGGAGATACAGCGGCTTATTATTTTGATATTAAGTACAAGGATAAATTTATTGGCTATATGGATGTAAGGACTTTTGGTGATACTGCATTTGCAGTAGGGGAAATATGTACTATACGTTTCAGTAATCCTCTCAACATACATTCCCATTCTTTTAGTCCAGCCAATCCGCAGAAGATAAAAAGGTGCATAGAGAAACTTGAGAAAATGGGTTATAGGAAAGATAGGTTAAAATTCTTGCATTTTTATTATTTTGCAGGAATTACAGGGGGTGTTAAAAGGGGGAGCGATGTTCTTGCGGGCTTCAGGTATATGGAGGGTGGAAGAGTTATATTGATAGACCCTGTTTCTCTTGCGATTTTACCCGATAGTATAACTCTTTTGGACCTGCAAAGGGAGTTGGAGAAGAAATTTCCAGAAGCAGAGAAGAAGGCTTTACAGAAGAAGAAGGAGTGGGAAGAACTTTTGAAAAAGGAGCGTATGAAAAAGAAAGGAGAGGGAAAAGGCATTAATAATGAATCAGAAGAGTCTGGCGATGGAAGTCAATTAAATATGCTTCCTGATGAGCGGGTAATAGAGGCATCGGAGGATTATTATGATGTGGATTTTAGCAGTGAAGTAGAGCCTTTCACCTATGATTGGTTGCATACTGCCTGTGTAGGTGGTGCCTGTGCCATTATTATGTATTACTGGTCTCAACAGGGATACCAGAAGAAAACCATTCCTCAGGTATATGCAGAGGATTTCAAGGATGAATGGGGAACAGATGGGAGTCTTTCAGAAAGCAGGATGCCTGATGATATAATCAAGGCGTTTAAGGATGTTGCAGAGAAGCATAAGAAGGATGATATAGAATTTGATGCAAAAGGATTTTATGATATTAATAATTATTATCAGGAACTTTTACAAAAGCATCCTGTGGATCTGAATTTTCTTGATAATCCTCAAGGAAAAACATATTGTAATAGGCACGCTTGTGTAGGAGTAGGATTAGTAGGTCCAAGAAATTCGCCCCGGTTTATTCTTTATAATGGATGGGACAGATCTATACACCGTGCATATTATTTTAATAACTGCAATTACATTGCAGTGAGCACCTGGCCAGTCAAACCTATCCATAAGAAATTGACCACAGTTCCTGCTGATAGTGAATGGGGAGTGATAGCAAAGCCGAGAATAAGGATAGCGTATCCTGCAGGGGTTGATACAGCAAGTGTGAAATTCTGGATAAGAGGGGGAAGATTTTCTTATAAAACATATTGGGAAATAAATAGTAATAGTGGAGTAATTGGAGGGGGTGGAAATGGGTTAAGAGGAAAGATACTTGTGATTCAGGCAGAAGGTATAGTTCCTTATGGGGTATATAAGATACATACGATGTGGACAAAAGGGACTCATATTTACTACTATGATTTTTCATTTGAGGTAAACAGGGTGTTGTATTTGACCGCAGTAAATTCAATAGTGAAGTTTGCAGAAAGGAGTGGGAGTTGGAGTATCGTGAAGACCATATACTGTCCGTCTGCTGGAGTTTTATACGGAATAACAAGTGGAGCAAATGGTAATATATATGTAGGGAATAATAAAGGAAGTGGTTCCTCAATAATACCTTCAATAATAGAGATAGATGGGATGAGTGGAAATGTAGTAAAGGAATTTTCTATTCCAGTGCCTTTTAGTATTCCTGCTGACAGGAATAGGATTTCAGACAAGGGGATGATTTCAATCAAAGATTTTATAAACAAGGTATTATTCAAAGGGTATGATGGATTAATCAATGTATGTATAGCTTAGGGTCAGGTCTTGACTTTTGCACTTATGAGGTGTCTGTGATGGTGATTTGTAAGCAAGGGAGAAAATGAAAAATGCAAAATGTTTATTTTTGGGGACGGTGCTCCACATTTTCACATTTCTAATTTCCGATAATCTCCCACGGGAAAACAAGAGGGATGGTTTTATCCTTCGGAGGTTTCATCTTTTCAAGTGTAACAATTTTCACCTGAGACTCAGGGTATTTCTTCTTAAAGGATACAATATTC
>WFRC01000320.1 GCA_015486685.1 Caldifarciminota bacterium | reverse complement strand
TGCAAAATGATAAAACTCGTGAGGCGTAAAGCGTAAATCGTGAGAGGTAAAAGGAAAAAGGTGAAAGGATATTAAAAAATAGTTGAATGTTTAAAGTTGAAGGTTTAAGGTTGAAAGTGAAATCAATGAAAAAAAGAAAATGTAGGAGGGGCTTCCCAGCCCCGATTGGCTCACTGAAAACGGTGATACGATGATATGGGAATATGATGATACGGATAGGAGAGACTTTTTCTTTAATTTTTTACCTTTAACATTTAACCTTTTACCTTTAACCATTTATTTTGAATTGTTTGCGAAGCAAACAAAGGAGGTATGATGATTAAGGTTTTGATGGTTGATAAAGATAAATTTTTTATGGGAAATGTGCAACTCCCTGAGCATCTTTATTCTGTTAAAAGAACAGATTGTCTTGAAAAATGGTCGGGATTATTAGAGAAGGAAGTCTTTGATGTAATTTTGCTCTCATATAAAGACATTGAATGTTCAGATACGGATATAAAGTCTATTGCCGAAAAATATCCTGAGACAGATATTCTTATGGTGGGTGAAAGAGGAGAAATCAGTCTTAAAGAGGCAATAGATTTAGGCGCTGTATGGCTTTTGCATCCTTCGATAAATTCAGAAGATTTGAATAAAATTATTTTAAATTTAAGGTTCCGTCCATTTAAGTCCATTTAAGGAATGAAAATGAGTGAGAGATATCAATACAAATATTTTTCTTCCTTTCACTCATTTTCTTTGTCCATTTTTCTTTCTGTTTCTATTTTTTTTAGTATTTTTTCATCCACGGGTGTAGGGTATTTTCCATCAAAACAGGCAGTGCAAAATTTCATATTTTCTCCCCCTGAAACACCTTTTATTAATCCTTCATAAGATTGGTAAATAAGTTTGTCTGTACCTATCTCCTTTTCTATGTCCTTGATACTCTTGTTTTTTGCTATAAATTCGCTTCTTGTTTGCATATCAATTCCATAGACACAGGGATGGCGTAATGGGGGTGAGTATGATGCAAAAAATATCTTTTTAGCACCTGCTTCTTTAATTAATTGCACAATTTGGCGGGATGTATTCCCACGAACAATGGAGTCGTCAACTATCAGGATATTTTTTCCTTTTATTTCTCCTTCTATGGGATTTAATTTCAACCTGATTGACATTTTTCTCATTGCCTGCTGAGGCATTATGAAGGTTCTTCCAATATATCTATTTTTGATTAATCCTTCTCTGTAAGGTATATTAAGTTCTTCGGAAAGTGTAATGGCGGCTGCCCTTGATGTATCAGGAACAGGAATAATCAAGTCTATAGGCAATCGCAATTTCTTTACTGTTTTTGCAAGTTCTTTTCCCAGACGAAGTCTTGCTCCATAAACACTTATTCCATCTATTACTGAATCAGGTCTTGCGAAATATACCCATTCAAATATACAGGGTCTATGTTTTTTGTTCCCAAGTATTTTAGAATATTCTTTTCCATTAGTGTCAATGAATATTGCCTCTCCTGCTTTCACATCCCGAATTCTTTTATATCCCAATGTATCTAATGCAACACTTTCAGAAGCAAATGCATAATTTGCATCCTTTTTACCATAGATTAATGGCTTAAATCCAACAGGGTCCCTGAAGGCAAGTAATCCTTTATTTCTTATATATGCAATTACAGAATAGCTGCCTTCTACCTTTTTATAAACCTCTTTTACCGAAGCAAAAATATTGTCAATATTTACCTTACCCCTTTTTTCCAGTTTACTTGCAAACACATTAAGTATTGCCTCTACATCACTTTTTGAATTCAAATGTCTTAAATTTACCTCTTCCAATTCCTTTTTTAATTGGGTATAATTTATTACATTCCCGTTATGAGCCATAATAATTCCACTTGGTATGTTTACATAGAATGGTTGGGCATCTTCTGCTTTCCCTCCTCCAATAGTGGGATACCTGACATGACCTATCCCGATATTTCCCTTGAGATAAGATAGATTTTTTTCCTTGAATATCTCACTGACGAGCCCATTCCCCTTTTTTATATTAAACCTATCAGAATATGTGATGATGCCCGCAGAATCCTGTCCTCTATGTTGCAAGGATAGCAATCCTCTGTAAATATCTCCAACAACTTCGTAATTTCCTATAATACCTAAAATTCCACACATTTATGCCTCCTTAAAAAAATCACCTTTCTTTACCTTATATCCATTTATAAAATCAGATGGTGTAGTAATGCTTTTCCCCTCTATTTTCAGGGACTTAATCATAACAGTACCTCCTTTGCAAGCAACTATAATACCTTCTTTTGAAGTTTCTATAATTTTTCCCGGTTGTTCATTTGCGGTTAAATATGGTATTGCTCTGAGCAATTTTATTCTTTTACCTCTAAAATATGTGTATGCCCCGGGTTCCATTGCCAATCCCCTAATTTTTCCTACAACTTTGTCATATGTTTCATCCCATTGGATTTTCAGGTCTTCCTTTTTTATTTTGTGTGTATAGGTTGCCAATGTTTCGTTCTGAGGGATAAATTTGACATTTCTCCCCTTTTCCAGTTTCCAGTAGACCTTTATAAATTCCTGTCCGCCTATTTTGCCTAATCTTTGTTCTAATTCTGTTGCCACTTCTTCCGTCAATATATCTACGGGATATTGGTGTATAATATCCCCTGCATCCATTCTTTCTGTCATTTTAAATATGGTTATACCTGTAGTTTGTTCATTATTCATTAATGCTCCCCTTATAGGAGAAGCCCCTCTATATTTGGGAAGCAGCGAAGGGTGAATGTTTAATGGTAAATTTACCATATCTAATATTTTTTCAGGGATAATTTTACCAAAGGATGCAAGTAGGAATATATCAGGTTTCTTTCCTTTGAGCCAATCTTCAAATTTCCCGAAATTCAGGTTCTCTACCTCGTATACATCAACCCCTTTTTCTTTACCGGATAAAGATACAGGCGTAGGCATTTTTATTTTACCCCTCCCCTTAGGTTTTGGTTTTCTTGTTACAATACCCGTTATATTAACATTGCCTTGCCAGAGGGTTTCAAAAACAATCTTTGAGAATAATGATGAGCCAAAAAAGATGACTTTCATTTTATTGCTTTTTTTCTATCTCCTTGTTCTTGATATAAACAATAGAAGATTTATCAACAACGATTTCTGTCTTTTCTGCAATTTTGAGATGGATTAATCTTTCTTTAACCTTCGTGATTTCGCCGTGAATTCCTCCCTGGATAACAACTTTATCTCCTTTACTAATTTTTTTCAACATTTCAAGATGCTGTTTTTGTTTTACCTGTGAGGGTCTTATCAAAAGAAAATAAAATATCGCAAAGATAGCGATTAGAAATATAATGCTTGTAGCCTGTGAGTTTCCTGCACCCATAATTAAACCTCCTGTTTAAAGTTTTTTATAAATGTATCAGACCAGTCCTTAAATATCCTATTGTTTATTGCTTCTCTCATCTCTGCCATTAATCTCATATAAAATCGGATATTGTGAAGTGTTGCCAGATATTGTCCAAGGATTTCTCCTGTGTTAAAGAGATGCCTTATATATGCCCGTGAAAAATGCTTACAGGTATAGCAATCACATCCCTCTTCAATTGGGGAATTATCTTCTTTGTAGGCATTGCCTTTAATTATAATTTTCCCCGACTTTGTATAAACTGTTCCTGTTCTGCCATTTCTGGTTGGTATTACGCAATCAAAGAGATCAATACCAGATGCCACTGCTTTTACAATGTCTTCAGGTGAGCCCACGCCCATAAGATATCTGGGTTTGTCGGAAGGGAGCAGTGAAGCAGTAAAATTTGATATTTCAATAATCTCATCGGTGGGTTCACCTACTGCAACACCACCTATAGCATAACCTGAAAAGTCAAGAGAAACAATCTTTTCTACTGCAATTTTTCGTAAATCTTTGTATGTGCTGCCCTGGATTATGCCGAACATCAGGATGTCGTCTCTTTCTTTTTTTGAAAAATGAGATTTTGACCTTTTAGCCCATTTTAAGGTTCTATTTAATCCCTCTTCTGCGTATGAATGTGAAGAAGGATAAGGGACACACTCATCCAATGGATGGATAATATTACTGCCCAATTCAGTCTGAATATCTATAACCTTTTCAGGAGAAAAGAATTCTTTTCTGCCGTCAATATGTGAAGAAAACTCCACCCCTTCATCTGTGACTTTTCTGAGTTGTGCAAGTGAAAAGACCTGAAATCCACCTGAATCTGTGACAATAGGCTTATTCCACCCCATAAATTTATGGAGTCCGCCGAGTTTTCGAATAACATCTTCCCCGGGTCTTAAATGTAAATGGTATGTATTCGTAATAAAAACCTGAACGCCTGCATTGATTAAATCTTTTGGCGTTTGAGTTTTTACATTTGCCAGTGTCGCTACAGGCATAAAACTTGGTGTCTCAATTTCTCCGTTTTTTGTCTTTATTATACCAGTTCTGGCATTACTCTCATTGTCCTGATGTAGAATTTCGAAAAAGTTTTCCCCCTTGATTAAAATTAAAGAGCGGGCAACGGGATTCGAACCCGCGACACCGAGCTTGGGAAGCTCGTACTCTACCACTGAGCTACGCCCGCTTTACATTATTATACAATGAATTTTTAAAATGTCAAGAACAAAATTTAGGCAAGGCTGTCGTTTTTTTTGTTGACTTTTGATATTTTTTGTTTATTTAACCCTATGTTTTATCTTATAATTTTATTAATAAACATGGCTTCTATTTCAGGAAAGATTGAGAGGACAGTTCAGGAAGGTCCGAAGAAACAGTTGTTTTCTGGGGATATTTTTCTGAAAATACCTGATATTTTTTACCTTCATCTTTACAAACCTGTTAATCAAATATTCTTTATAAAAAAAGAAAGTTTGTTTATATATTATCCTGTTGATAAAAGGGGATTTAAGGGCATATCTAAAAACCCGATGAATAATCCATTGTTTAATATGATGATTATCGCAAACAAAAGGATAGACCTTACCCCATACAATTTTAGATTTCTGAGGAGGGGAATGAATGGTGATACATTATACTCAGAATGGGTAGAAAATGAGAAAGGACTTCCTATCATTAGAATTGCAAAATTGGATGGAAAACAGATACTATTCGAGGTATATGGAAAAGATAAAAAATTGATTGCAAGAACTACATATATAAATCATATTAAAATTGGCGATTTTTATTTTCCCCTTCATTCTTATTCATTCGTTATTCTATCGAAAGATACACTGAAAGAAGATGTCGAATATAAAGATATTAAAATTGACTCGATGATTCCGGATACAATCAAAAATTTCCATTTCCCAAAGGGTATAAAAATAGATGCGATTCAATTATGATTGCTATTTTTCTCCTTGCAATTTTTCACTCTCCATCTGAACCTGTTAAGCATATTTTACCCCATAAGGAGTATCATCATCCTCGTTATATTACAGAATTTTCAGGGCTTGCGTTATTTTCTATAAAACTTTATCAATGGACATTGTCGGGACAACAGGGTGATGTCTGCAATTTCCAGCCATCCTGTTCACATTTTGCATTTCAGGCAATCAAAGAGTATGGGCCTATTTTGGGGACTTTAATGGCAAGTGATAGGATTCAAAGATGTCATAGCTTTTCATGGATGTATGCATATAAGGTATATCCTGTTGTGTATGTACCGGGTAGAGGTATGAAATTATATGACCCACCAAAAGGTTATAGAAAGTATTTGGTAGTGGGGAAAAAGTAGGTAGTGTCAAAAATTTTATGAAAGAAGATAATGAGTGAATGAGTAGATGAGTGGAAAAAGCAGTAGCGAGGGATGAGTAGCGAGTATATAGGGAAAAGAGAGAATGAGTGAAAAACAGTAATGGGTAAGGGATTGACAAAAGTGTTCGTGGTGGTGATTCGTGAAAAACGAAAGAGACGAAAGAAGCAACAAACGTGTTCGTGATGGTGACTCGTGTTAATTCGTTAAATCCGCATTCTCACTTCCGCATTCCGCATTAGTTTTGGCGGTTAGCGGTAGGCGGTTAGCGTGCTTGCTTCTAACTTATTATCAAGGAGGTAAGAATGATATTTTTATTGATCGCATTAGCAGGCAATAGCAATAGTAGTGCAGGAATAGATTTGTCCAGAACCCTGCATTTCGCAGAAAGACTGGAACAAGATGGTGATTATTTCAGGGCAATTACAGAATATAAGAGATACTGGTTTTATTCACAGGATAGACCTGATAGCATTATTTATCATATTGCAGGTATATATATCAAAGAAGATTTACCAGATAACGCAGTTGATATCCTGAAATATGTCAAGAATAAGGATTCTACATATATCAGGATATATGCTACTTCATATTTTAGGGCGGGTGATTATGGAAAGGCAAGGGAATTATGGAAGGATAAAACATTTACGGGTTTGACTTACCTTTACCAGAGGAGATTTGATAAGGCAGGAGAATATTTGGGTGATATTGGAAGACCCGACAAAAAATCACCATTTTTGGGTGCTGTGTTTTCCATTTTTCCCGGTGGTGGTAAATTCTATGCCCGGAGAAAATTTGATGGCATAATGTCCCTGATTAGTGTTGTATCTCTGGGAATACCTGCATATTACGCCTATACAGATACAACAGCAAATAATAAGATTAAAGCGTATATTTATGGTGGTATCTCCTTGTTTTTCTATCTTGGCAATATATATGGCGGATGGATTGCGGTTAAGGTATATAACGATAAATCCGAGGAAAATTTTATCCATTCAGTTGCAGTAAATATAAAATGGGATTATTGATGCCGATAGTTATTATATTTTCCTTTTCTACTCAATTTGCAAATTTCCTATTTCAAGATGGTGATTATTACAGGGCAATTACAGAATACAAAAGGGTATTAGATTGCGGGATTGATGTTGATACAGGGGCTATAATGGAAAAGATAGGACTTTCCTATGCCCTGTCTGATAAATACAAATTAGCCCTCCCATATATAGCATCTGCCTATCAATTTAAGTATAACGAAAAGATAAAAAGGGAATATGTATGGATTTTGTTAAAGAACAAAAAATGGGATGAGGCATACTTTTTAACAGAGGATGATGGCGATAGTTTGTTGAAAATATATAGGGGAATTGCCTTGATACAGAAAGGACAATTTAAGAAAGGTAAAGTAATACTTTCAGAATTATTGCCAAAAAAAATGTTGCCGGATGAGGGGAATGTAGATAAAATTGTTTCTTACATAATACCCGGTTCGGGGCAAATTCTTTCGGGCAATATAAGGAGTGGAATTGTTTCAATGGCGATAAATTTTGGATTAGGATATTTTGCGTATAGGGCTATATTAGGAAAGGATGGATATAGTGCCATACTATTAAGCCTTAATTTATGGAGATTTTATAAAGGGAGTGTTAAGCTAATGAATAGTATAATAAAGAAGAAAAATGAGAAAAAAATTGGGAAAGTTCTAATAAAATATACACCTTATAACAGGAAAAAGGGTAGTTGAAAGTGAAGAGTGAAAAAGACATTGGATATTAGATGTTGGATAAATAAAAATTAAAAAAGAGGAAAAAAAGAAAAAAAATGCATATTTCCTCTTGACATTTGAGATGTTTTTTGATAACTTTATTGGTATTGTAAAAAATAGTTGGATGAGTAAATGAGTTTATTGGGTTAAAGATGAGGGCCCCAGTAAAATATATTTTACATTTCATCGGGCTTGCGAAAAAAAGAAAAGCGTGATTCATTATTACTACGAAACTTTTTTATCTTGGGACCTGAAACTCGAAACTTTGAACTATTATTTAAACAAAGGAGGTATTATGAAAAAGTATCTTTTTAGTATGGCGATTTTTACCTTGATGTTATCTGCTCAGACAATCGAACAAAAGGGTAAAAATCCAACAACACCCTCATCTGCTCAGAACTATTCCTATGTCCAGGATGTTGGAACAGGACAGGTTGACTGGACAAACAGGGTTATTAAATGCACAGGTATAGGTGGAGTAAATCCTGATGTCCCGCCTTCTGTACAGAGGGCTGGTGCTATCAGGGCAGCAAAATTGGATGCATTGAGGAATATTCTTGAAACAATCAAGGGTATTAATATTGATGCAGAAACTACGGTAGAAAACGCAATAACTACATCGGATGTAATTCATACGAAGATTCAGGGGATTGCAAAAAATTTTCAGGTCAAAGATATTCGGTATATGTCTGATGGTTCTATTGAGGTTGATGTAGCAATGGCATTAACAGGTGATTTTTCAGATGTTTTACTTCCTTCAGAAATGGGGAATATGCCTCCAATGACAACACCACAAGCAGGTGGAACATACACAGGCCTTATTGTAGATGCAAGAGGATTTAAGGCTCAACCTGCAATGGCTCCAAAGATTATTACACCTGATAAAAATGAGGTTTATGGAACGGGGTATGTTTCAAGAGAATATGCCGTTGATATGGGAATTGCAGGGTATGCCAAAAATCTAATACAGGCAAAATCAGATGAAAGGGTGGCACCTAATCCTTTAATTGTCAAAGCCATTGGAGTTGGAGGTAAAAACAAAACAGATATTGTAATCTCTCCGCAGGATGCGATGCTTATACAAGGTTACGCACAAAATCTCAGTTTTCTTCAAAAATGTAAAGTAATTATTATTGTTGATTAACAATTAATTAGATAAGAGGAGGTTAAAATGACTAAAAAACTTATATCTGTAATATCCGTAATTCTTATTCTTGGTTGGATTATAGGGTGTGGTGGAAAAAATACCCTGGTGAAGCAGGGTTTGATGGATACGCCACAGGCACATTATACCCAGGGTAAATCTTTGCTGAAAGAAGGGAAGATTGATGAGGCAAGGAAGGAATTCAATAGATCAATCCATTTAAATCCAAAATTTGCACCCGGTTATGAAGGAATGGCACTTGTTTATATGCTGAAAGGTGATATTAAAAGTGCCCATAAATATGTTGATAAGTCTCTTGGGCTGGATGGCAAATGGGTTCCTGCATATGTAGCAAAGGGGAGAATCTTTGTAGCAGAAGGCAAATACAAAGATGGTATAAATTGGTTTAATAAGGCTTTGAAAATGGACAGCACAATTGAAGATGCCTATATTTATAAAGGCGAGGCATACATTAAACTTAATGATTACGATAATGCTGAAAATACCTATAAAGAGGGATTGAACGCTTTGCCTAATTCTACAACATTAAATGATAAATGGAAAGATTTACAGGATATCAGGAGGGCATCAGCAGGACTGCCTCCTGAGTATGTTGCGATAGCAAGAACACCTGCAATAACGAGGGCAGATTTAGCTGCTCTATTCGTTGTTGAACTTAATCTTGACAAGATTATGAAAAAGAGAGGTGCTCCGGAATATAAGAAGTTTTATGCACCTCAATCAAACATTATGGGGAAGAAAGAAGGTGCGACAACAACTCAATTGCCACAGGATGTTCAAAACCATTGGGCAAAGCACTATATAGAAAAAGTGATGAACTACGGGATTATGGAGCCTTATCCCGATGGGACATTCAAACCTGATGAGAAACTTACAAGGGCAAATTTTGCATTGTTTGTCCAAAATTTCTTGATTAAAGTAACAGGTGATAAGGGATTGAGCACAAGATTTATAGGTAGTGCATCTCCTTTTCCTGATGTGCCAAATTCTCATTATGCCTTTAATGCAATTATGGTTATAACAACAAGAGGAATAATGAAGGCAAAACTGGATGGAACATTTGGGCTTACAGAACCAGTGCCTGGCAAAGATGCGCTTTTGATACTAAAGAAGGTAAAGGCGAATTTGTAAAAGATAGCCGATGTCAGAAAATTGAGGTATAGTTGATAGGGTATGGGGTATGGTAACTGGGAAGTAAGAACTGAGAAGTGGGAAAAGACCGCGTGAGGCGTAAAGCGTGAGAAGATAGATTGGATGTTAGATGTTGGATAAAATAAGCGTTGTTTTTACAATTAACGGCTTACGATTTACGATTAACGAAATAAATCCGCATTCTCACTTCCGCATTCCGCATTAGTTTTGGCGGTTAGCGGTAGGCGGTTAGTGTGCTTGCTTCTAACTTATTTAACAAGGAGGTGTTTAATATGTTA